>VGFB01000552.1 GCA_016869015.1 Armatimonadota bacterium | reverse complement strand
ACACGCACGACTTGGTGCTGGAGGAGTGCGAGTTCAGCAACAACGCTCGTCACGGGCTGCAGTTCGTGAGCGGCGGAGTGGACCGGCTGAGCTTCCGGCGCTGCAAGATCGAGGACAACCAGGGCGCCGCAGTGGTAGGCCCTGGCGAGTACACCGCTCTTGAGTGGACGGACTGCACGGTCGAGGGGAATGCGTCCAACGACCTCCCCGCCGCGAAGCCCTTCGCCGAACCCGCGCCTGTGGCCGCCTGCGACGCGCCCGAGACGGCGAAGGTGGGGGAGCAGGTCGCCTTTCGCTGCACAACCCCCGACATCGAGACCGCCATGTGGGACTTCGGCGACGGCATCCCGGTCGTCGGCAACGAGGTGAAGCACGTCTACGAGAAGCCGGGCGAGTACACGTTGGCCCTCGTCACCTGGGCCGCCTCCGGCCGCGGCGCCCGCGCCGCGAAGACGGTGACCGTTTCCCCCTGAGCCTCGCCGTTCTTGGCCTGCTCCATTCTCGCCGTGTTCGTCGCCGTTCACCGCCCGCGCAGCTTCGCGGCGAAGTCGGCCCAGAAGCGCTGCGTGTCGACGCGCGTCACCCACGTCAGCTGGCCCCGCGGGTTCGTGTGGTCGAAGAGGAGGTCGGTTCCGATGCGCGGCCGGTGGTACTCGGTGACCGTGGCGAAGCCCAGTAGATAGGCGCCGGTGATGACGTCCCAGATCGGCCAGACCTTGCGGCCCTCGTGATCGAGGCGGCCGCCGAACTCCGCGAAGCTCTTGGCCAGCCACGCGCCGCATGGGCCGAGGTCGCCGACCAGAGCCTGGCACTCCTCGGTGGTGAAGCTCAGGTCGCGGATGCACACCTCGCTGCAGCCGACCACCAGCGGCACGCCCGAGTCGAACACCACCCGCGCGGCATCAGGGTCGTTCTTCACGTTCCACTCATCGCTGCCGCCGGGCCAGCCCACCATGCCCATCATGATGACGCGGATCCGCTGCACGATCGTCGGGTCCGTCAGGATCGCTGAGGCCACGTCGGTGTGAGAGCCAATGATGAGCACGTTCAGGCGCTGAGCAGGGGAGAAGCGCTGCGACGCCTCGAGCAGGAACCGCACGGCCTCGTTGTCGTTCGGCCGATCCGGCGCCGCGAGCGGGGCATCCGAGCCGGCCAGCACGGGTGGGTGGCTGGCCAACCCCAGGCGGCTCGCCAGCACGTCCAGCATCGTGTCGCGGGCCATCGCGCCGGTCAGGCCGTTGCGCGCATGGTTGCCAATGAAGCCCAGCGGCTCGAGCTCCGGGGAGATGGCGAGGTAGATCACCTGCCACTGGTCGTCGATCTCGGTTCCGCAGTCGCTGCTCAGCACGACCGGCAGGGGTTGCCCGGCCACCGGACTAGCGGCCAGCGCCGCGCCGGCGAACGTGAGCAGACCTCGTGAAGCGTTCAGCATGGCTGTCCCTCCCGTCGGAAAGCGAGACCCCCGTCGCCGGTGGGGGACGGGGGTCCGGGTGATCGGTGGAATCGGGGCGGCCTACAGCACGTGGACGTTGGCCGCTCGAGGGCCCTTGGCGTCCTCGACGATGTCGAACTCGACCTCGGCGCCCTCCTTCAGCGAGCGGTAGCCCTCGCCGGCGATGGCGCTGAAATGCACGAACACGTCGTTCTCGCCCTCCGTCTCGATGAAGCCGTACCCCTTTGAGTCGTTGAACCACTTGACCTTGCCGATCGGCATGTGAGACACACCTCCCTGTTCCGCTGGGCTCGTGACTGCTCAGGACATGACGTGGAAAGGGTGGTCTGCCTCTCACGCGCTGCCCAGCCGTCACCGCGCTGGAACCGGCGACTGCCAATCCCAGCCTCTAGTCTATAGCACAATCCCCCGCGGCCGTCAACCCGGGGGCTCACTGTGGCCCTTACTTCTCGCCGGCCCCCAACTCGCGGACGCGGATGTCGCGGGCGGCGCCGGTGGTGCGCCAGGTGGCGATGCCGAAGGGCTTCGAGGGCTCCATCTCGATGCGTGTGCTGACCTTGCGGTTGGCAGTGGCGGCATCCACGAGCTTCTTGCCGTCCAGCCACGCCCGAATGCGGCCCTCGGTGACCCGCACCCGCACGCGGTACCACTGGCCCGTCCGGAACTGGATCCACTGCGTCGTCTCGTTCTCCGAGGCGTCGGCGTAGTCGAGGCTGGAGAGCCCAACCACCGATCCGCCCCAGCCGCCCAGGATCAGGGAGCAGTAGCTCTCGCCGACAGGGAACGTGAGCCCGCAGAAGAAGTCGCCGCCGCCCACCCGCATCGCCTGCAGGCTGACTTCGTACTCCGCGCGGGGCATGTCCCCGGCCCATGTGACGCCGGTCATGTCGTCACCCGCGGGCATCTCGATCCAGTCGCCCTCGACCCGTAACGGCCGCTTGCCGTAGAAGTCGCCCTCTCGCCAACCGTCGAGGGTCCGTCCGTCGAAGCAGTGCCGCCAGTCGGTGGGCGGCAGCAGGACGTCGCCCAGCGCCGTCGTCTCCCCGGCTCTCACCTCCGCCCCGTCCACGCTGCACCAGGGGCGCGTCTCCCCGGGCCGACGAATGTCCAGGGCGTGCGGGCCGGGCGCGAGGGTGGAGAGGGCGAACGAGCCGTCATCGCCCGCCGTCATCTGGGCGTAGCACGTCAGCGCGCCGCGCGCGTACCCGGCCGGGGCCCGGCCATCCAGGGGTGCGGTTCCCGATTGCACGGCCACCACATGGCCCTTCGCAGGCGTCGCCCCATCGGCGAGCAGCAGGCGGCCGGTCACGGTCCCGGCGCCCGGCAGCTTCAGCTCGAGGGTCTGCTCCCCGTCGCCCTCCGTCACTGCCAGGCCGCGGAATAGCGCCGCCGCTGTATCCTCGTCGCCCGCGGCGGGCTCGACCCACAGGTCGTACGTGCCACACGGTACGTCGGTCAGCGTCGCCGCGCCGCCGGGAGCGGGCAGCCCCCCGGCCGTCGCCCCCACTTCGCCGACCCGCGTGAACAGATGCACCTTGACCTCGCGGGCGACCGGCTCCCCATCCGCCTCGACCAGCACGAACCGGACGCTCGCGCGGGCGGCTGGAGGCGCCTGCGCGAAGGCCAGACCCGCTCCAGGCAGCAGCAGCGCCAAGATCGCGGTTCCCCGCATGTCACTCCCTCACTCGGTTTGGTCGGGGCGTTCGCTCCGCGAGCTCGGAGACCCTTTTCCGGGCCGGCGGCAGGGGGCCGTGTCCGCCACATCGAACCCTTGGAGGCGTTCGGCGACCGATCGTGGGGTGATCCCAATGACGCCTCGCAGCCTTTGGTTGGGTTTGGTCATCCTGCTTGCCGGGGCCCTGTTCTGGGGCGAACCCGCCCGAGCTCAGACCGGCCCCGATCCGACCGCGCTGGCCCGACAGGTGCTCGACGCCACCGGGGTCAGAGGGGGGTTGGTGGTCCATGTCGAGTGCGGCGACGGGCGACTGACCGCGGCGCTGCGCGCTGGAGAGGCGTACACCGTGCACGGCCTGGCTCAGAGCCGGGCCGATGTGCAACGCGCGCGGGCATACCTCCAGGGTCGGGGTCTGTGCGGCCCCGTCGCGGTGGATCGCTGGGATGGGCAGCGCTTGCCCTACGCCGACAGCCTGGTGAACCTCCTCGTTTGCGCCGAGGGCGGGGCTGTGACACCGGCCGAGGTCACCCGCGTCCTTGCCCCGAACGGCGTCGCTTACCTCCGCCGGGACGGGCAATGGCAGGCGACCACGAAGCCGCGGCCCGCCGACATCGACGACTGGACCCACTACCTCCACGACGCGACCGGCAACCCGGTGGCGCAGGATGCCCAGGTCGGTCCCCCACGGGGCCTCCGGTGGGTAGCCGGGCCGCGGTGGGCGCGTCACCACGATCACATGGCGAGCATGACGTCCTTCGCGTCGGCGAACGGGCGCCTGTTCTACGTCTTTGATGAGGGACCCGCCGCCTCGATCCAGCTCCCCAGTCAGTGGCGCCTGATCGCCCGCGACGCCTTCAACGGCGCCCTGCTCTGGAAGCGGGACCTCCCCTCCTGGAACACGCATCAGTGGCCGCTCAAGAGCGGGCCGGCCCATCTTCTCCGGCGGCTGGTGGCGGTGGGCGACCGGGTCTACGCCACGCTGGGCCTGGACGCCCCCGTCTCCGCCCTCGACGCGGCCACGGGCGAGCCGGCCCTCACCTACGAGGGCAGTGAGCGCACGGGCGAGATCCT
>VGFB01000551.1 GCA_016869015.1 Armatimonadota bacterium | reverse complement strand
GAGGGCCCACCCGCTCTGCAGGCCGAGGGGGAAGGTGGACGTGCGCAGCAGGTTCCGCGGGCTGCCAGTGGGGTACTGAGCCCGCAACTCCTCGATGTAGTCGGTCCGGGAGAGACGGGTGAGCTTGAGCCGCGCGAGATCCAGGGGCGCCTTCTGGTGCACCACGATCCAGAACCCGATGTCGGCGTCGATCTTGTTCAGACGGAAGTCCAGGTTCGTGTCGCTCCAGCCCGCCCCGAGGGACACCTGGTCCTCCCAGTGGAACCCGTAGGGCGGGCCGGAGTCGCGCAGGCCGATTCGTACCGTGCATCCCGCCGGGCTCCGGGCCGTGAGGCTCAGGCGGAGGAAGGTCTCCTCCTCGATCCGCGGCAACATGTGGGCGAGCTGGTACCAGTGCTCGCCGAGGTCCCCAACCTCGAGCCTGACGAACGCTCGGCCCTCCTCCTCCAGTCGCTCCCAGCTGGCGAACACATCGTCGGCCCAGCCCGAGTCATCGTGCCAGTTCCCGGCCATCACGCCCGTGACGCGCGGATTGGGTTGTCCCCCTCGTCCCAGAACCGGCTGGTCCGCCGCGCCGAAATCGGTGTCGATCAGCACCTCCGGCGCCGCGGCCGCCAAGGTGGCAGAACTGCTCGTCACCGACAGCCACAGCAGAAGGTCTCGCATGGCTCTGCCTCTCCTTCACGTCGTCCGACGTCTCCGGTCGATGTTGCTCGGGGAGGGCCGGCGCTCCTCCCAACTCCGCCCTCGAGAGGGAGTTTGTACCGAAGCCCAAGAGCGTGTAGGAGAAGGCCACCGCGAACAGGGGACAGTCCCAACGTCTCCACCACCTTCTCATGGACGCTCTGGGGGGCAGAGTTGGTGCAGCTTGGCCGGCAGGCGTCGCGGTTGAGAGACCCAGGGATCGTCTCACTGATGGGCGTTGAGGCGCAGGATGGCCAGGGAGAAGGCCGCTTCGGCGCCCCGACCGCCGCGGGAGGCTGTGGCATGGTCTTGGGGGTCACACGCAGGCGGCGTTGGGCTCCACCTTCCAGGGCGTTGGTGGTTTGGAAGCGGCGCGGATCAGCGAGTCCGAGCGCGGTCCGAGGTCGTGGGCGACCCCAAGGGGAATCACGCGCAGATCATCCGCGAGTTCGGTGTGCCGGACGGTACCGTGGCTGCGGCGGTGTTCGCCGTCCTTCGGAGCTGCCTATCCGCCGCACCTGCGCCTCCACCAACCACCACCGGCTTCGTGGCCGACGACGCACGCATGGGCGCCAACGAGGTCCTCGTGTACCACACGCTCACGGGGGAAGGCCCGGCGCGGTTGCGCCGCTGCCGGACAGAGATCACGGATGGAGGTGCTTGGTGAGCTCGAGCGCGGCCGGGATGTCCGTGTTGACCTCTTTCAGCCTCGCGGCGGTGGCGCTGACGGCCGGCGCCGCCCCGCTCCCTTCTCAGGCCGGGGCTGCGGCCCTGGTGATCCAGCCCGAGAACAGCTACAACGGCTACGACTTCACCATCTGCGCCGCTCTGATGAGCCGAGGCTTTGAGGTCACCCCGGGCCAGCCGGACGATCTGGTCGATGCGGCCAGGCTGGGAGCATACGACCTCGTCGTCACCGACCTCAAGCGCAGCTTCACGCCGCGGCAGGTGGCCGGGCTAAAGGCGTACGTGGCGGCGGGTGGGGCGATGTACGGCAACTGGGGCGGCCCGATGGGATGCCCGGAGCTGCTGGCCGCGTGCGGCGTTCAGAACGCGCGCAGCGTCTACATCCACGAGCTGACGCTGCCGGTCTCCCCGTTGACGGCGGGCCTCGGCGAACCGCGCTGGGTCTTCCCCGACTTCGTCGGCCACATGCCGTTGACGGAGAAGGGGCATGAGATGGTCGCCTTCGACCTGACGGACGGTCTCGAGGTGGCGCGGGACAGTGAGGGGCGGTGCCTGGGATCGCTGCGCGAAGAGGGCGCGGGAAGGTGCGCGGTGCTGGGCTTCTGCCCGTCGAACTACCGGTTCGTCACCGACGACGGCCGGCAGGCGGCGCGGGTGCTCGACAACCTCCTGGCCTGGCTGCTGCCACGCGGGCCCCAGCCGCGCGGTCTGCCGCAGACGATCCGCGTCAGCCTGCCGCGTGAAGCAAGAATCGCTTCCGCCTCCCTCAACGGCCGACGGCTGCGGGACCCGGAGATCCGGGTTCGGGGTTCGCTGCAGACGGTCGCCGTGCCGATCGGGACACCGGCCGACGGGAAGACGGCGCGCGTGCATGTGGCCTGCGATCTGCCGCCGGTCAAGCAGCACGTCGAGACCTGGCTCCACGACCCCTCCGCCTGCTCCTTCATCAGCTTCGAGCCGGACGGGGCCGCCGATTTCCTCGCAACCCTCCACGTCGCGGTTGTCCAGCCACTGCTGAGGTACGAGGGCGGCGTGATCAACTGCCTCCACGGGATCCCGGGCGACAGGCCTCGCGAGCGCTTCGCTGAGTACCCGGGCGATCTGCTGGCCGAGTACATCGAGGCGTGTCATGCCCGGGGCATCGAGGTCGTCGGCGGTCTGTACCTGGACTGGCGGCGGTTCGAGCAGCACCTGAGCGACGCGCCCCCTCGGGTGGCCCAAGACGAGCCCTTGCCCGAGAGGCAGCTGGGCCAACCCGTGTGCCCGCTGGCCGGCGAAGTGTGGGATCACAACCTCGCCATCGTGCAGAACCTGCTCGACAGTTACCCCGACCTCGATGGCGTGATCCTGGACGACAACTTCGAGTTCGATCGCGACCCATGCTCCTGCCCGGGGTGCCTCGACAAGTTCGCCGCCTACTGCGAGCGACAACCGAGCCAGCCCGACGCTCGGGCGGAAGCCGACGCACGAAGCGCTCTCTGGAACGCGTTCTGGGTCGAGCAGAAGCTGGAGTTCTGCGCGCGCGTCCGTGACCTGTGCGCCTCGCGCGGCAAGCCGGTCGGCGGCTGGACTGCGCAGCGCGGTCCGGTGGCGTTCAAGGGCGTCTTCGACTTCGCGGGCGACATGGTCTACGTCGAGCCGCCCTCCAGCGTCGCGCCGCTGTGGCCGCAGACGGGCGACTTCCCCGTCGTTACGCTGCTGTGGGGGATGAACCGGAAGCCGGAGGGGATGGAAGCCGACTTCGTCGAGGCGGTCCGCGCGGGGAGCAGCAGCGTCGGGTTCTGGGTCCAGTTTGCGCGCCGGGACGGTGCGGCCGACAACCCCTGGTCGCTGAGCTGGTCGCATGAGCAAGGCTTCGCTCTTACGCCGGGGAGTCTCAGCGCCATCCAGCGAGCCTTCGGCGGCGCCGAGCAGGCCTGGCAGGACTACTACCGCGAGAACTTGATCCAGGGCGATCCCCGGTTCGCCATCACCAGCGCCCGACTCACCCGGAAGGGGCTGACGGTCGCGATCGAGTTCCTCGACCCCCCGCCGGCCGAGCGGATCATCGGACCGGTCGACCTCTCGGCGCTTACACCCCCGGGCGGCGGATAGCCGACGACCGCTCCGGGCCCCGGCGCGTCCGGAGCGTGGAGGCGAGCTGATCTCCTACAGCTCGGCCAGCAACCGAGGCACGGGCCCTGACGTGTCGTGCACCGCGAGCCGCCGCTCCGTGCTCAGGGCGCCGCACGCGACGCGTTGTCCGGGCTCGCCGATGAGCAGCGTGTGCTGCCGCCCGTCCGGCCAACTCACCTGCACGGCCGTGCCCGGACCCTCGGTCGGCAACAGGCGGCAGGCCACCTCCAGGCGCCGGCCCGCGGGGTAGGGTGCGATGACGTACGCCAGCCTGGCCGGCAGCGGCGCTTGCAGCGTGTAGATCAGGGTCGGCACCTCACGCTTGCCGTGCGCGGGGGCCGCCGTTTGCGGCAGGCTCCGGCTCGGCCGCCAGCGCTCGAACGGGATGAAGCCCTGGACCTCCGGAGTAAGCTCCCCTTTGGCGAGACGGAGGCTCAGACCCTCCAGCGGAGCGGCGGCGATCACCACGTTCGACGTACCCGGGTCCACCGACCGTGCGGCGCCCTCCTCGATCTCGGCCTCGTCGTGGTTGAGGTGGTACAGGGACTCGATGGTGTGTACCCCCTCCCCGGTGAGGGTGTCCACGACGACGAAGTAGTCGGGCTTGACGAACACCATCTGACGGCGGTGCGTCACGGCGATGCGCCGGCCGGGGCCATATCCGTTGTCGTAGACCCCGCTGCCGTAGTCCAGGTCGCGGCTGGTCGCCCACTC
>VGFB01000550.1 GCA_016869015.1 Armatimonadota bacterium | reverse complement strand
CCGAGTTCATGGAGCAGCGAGCCCCGGGACACACGGTGGCGGACGGGAAGATCTACCGACGAGGGATGCTGGGGTTCAAGGCCGACATCGAGGCGAGGCTGGAGGCGGCGGCAACTTCGGGAACAGACAACGGAACCCAGGACCACCGCAGTTCCGTCGTCACTCCCCAAACGGAGGAGTGGCGGGCGATGGCGGCGTGCTGCGAGGCGCTGATTCGCTACGCGGAGCGGCACGCGGAGAGGGCGGAGGAGCTGGCGGCGGAGGAACGCGACCCGCAGCGGAGGGCGGAGCTGCTGCGGATCGCGGAGGTCTGCCGGCGGGTGCCGGCCCACGCGCCGCGGGACTTCCACGAGGCGCTGCAGATGTACTGGTTCGTGCACCTGGGAGTGGTCACGGAACTGAACACGTGGGACTCGTTCAACCCGGGGCATCTGGACCAGCACCTGGAGCCCTTCTACCTGCGGGGCCTGGCGGAGGGCACGCTGACTCGCGAGAGCGCGCAGGAGCTGCTGGGCTGCTTCTGGGTGAAGTTCAACAACCAGCCGGCGCCGCCGAAGGTGGGTGTGACCGCCGCGGAGAGCGGGACGTACACGGACTTCGCGAACATCAACTGCGGGGGCCTGCGCCCGGACGGCAGCGATGGGGTCGGCGCGGTCACGCCTCTCATCCTCGACGTCATCGACGAGATGCGCCTCCTTCAGCCCTCCTCGAACATCCAGCTCAGCGGCGGGAGCCCGGACTGCTTCCTGCGGCGGGCATGCGAGATCATCCGTCAGGGCTGGGGGCAGCCCTCGGTGTTCAACGCCGACATGGTAGTGGAGGAGCTGGTGCGTCAGGGCAAGCGCCTGACGGACGCACGGGAGGGAGGTACGTCGGGCTGCGTCGAGACGGGCGCCTTCGGCAAGGAGGCCTACATCCTCACCGGGTACTTCAACCTGGTGAAGGTGCTCGAGGTGGCGCTCAACAACGGCTTGGACCCGCGAACGGGCCGCCAGATCGGGCCGCAGACAGGCGATCCGCGGAGCTTCACGACCTTCGAGGCGCTCTTCGCGGCCTTCGGCGCCCAGATGCAGCACTTCCTCGACATCAAGTTGCGCGGGAACGACGTGATCGAGCAGCTCTACGCGACCCGGATGCCTGCGCCGTTCCTCTCGGTGATCACCGACGACTGCATCACGCGCGGGAAGGACTACAATGCCGGAGGCGCCCGCTACAACACGACCTACATCATGGGCACCGGCACCGGGACGCTTACGGACTGCCTCTCGGCCATCAAGCGCCACGTCTTCGAGGACGGCGCGCTGACCTGGGACGAGCTGCTGGGGGCGCTGAGCGGCGACTTCGAGGGCGCCGAGGAGTTGCGGCAGCGGCTCCTGAACCGCACTCCGCGCTTCGGCAACGATGATGATGACGCCGACGACCTCATGCGGCGGCACTTCGACCTCTACTACGACCTCCTCGAGGGCCGCCCCAACACCCGCGGCGGCGAGTACCACGTGAACTACCTCTCGACTACCTGCCACGTCTACTTCGGCCAGGTCACCGGCGCCACCCCCGACGGTCGCCACGCGTGGCAGCCCCTCTCGGATGGAGTGTCTCCGGTACAGGGCGCCGCCCGCAACGGCCCCACCGCGGTCATCCGCTCGCTGGGAAAGATGGACCACGCGCGCACGGGGGGGACGCTGCTCAACCTGAAGTTCACCCCCCAGGTCCTCGAGGGCGAGGAGGGTCTGGACCGCCTCGCGCAGCTGATCCGCAGCTACTTCGCCCTCGGCGGGCACCACATCCAGTTCAACGTCATCACCGCCGAGGCGCTCCGGGAGGCGCAGGAACATCCCGAACACCACAGGGACCTCATCGTGCGCGTGGCCGGGTACTCGGACTACTTCTGTGACCTGACTCCGGCGCTGCAAGACGAGATCATCGCGCGGACGGAGCACGCGGCGTTCTGAACGGCGGGAGCTGCGGAGCTGCGGGGAACGACCGAGCACGGCAACGGCATGGCGCGGCATGCGAGGCTGAACATGACCATGATACTGTGTCTTCTGACGGTGGCAGGATGGGCGGAGTACGCGACCCCTGAGCAGACGGGGTTCCATCACTGCGTGCTCATCTACGACGGGGATGCCAGGGGCCCTGAGGGGTTCCTCCCCTACGTGGCGCACCTGAACGGCGCAGGTGAGCCCGATCAGTGGCTCTTCGACGCGTTCCTGCTATGCGCGCATCAGGGCGGGCCGAGCACCGGAGCGTCCTATCACGACGGACCCACAAACCGCGAGGACTGGGAGGCGTTGCAGGACGGGTGGTCTGTGGAGGGCCGGGGTCTGAGGGCGCTGCAGGAGGCCGTTCGGCAGGCGGAGGCGACGTTGGGAGAGCGGGAGCAGCCGGTAGAGGTCGTGCTGACGATTCCCTACCCGTCGGCGCAACAGACAGCCTTCGGTGATGTGGATGGCGACGGCGCAAACGAGGACCTCTCGCGGGAGGAAGCACGAGCAGCGGCAGCGGAGTGGTACATCGAGCGCGCGCTGGCGCAGTGGGAGGCGCTGCGGACGTCGGGCCTCCATCTGTGGGGTTTCTACTGGACCCACGAGGCCGCCGGGGCCAAGGACGTGGAGGTCGTGCAGGGAGTCGCCCGGCTGGTCCACGAGCGAGGCCATCGGTTTCTGTGGATCCCGTGGTTCCAGGCGCCGGGCTTCCGGCAGTGGCGCGAACTCGGGTTCGACACCGCGATCCTGCAGCCCAACTATGCGTTCCTGTCGGACCACCTGGGCAAGGTCCGAAGCGACCGACTGGTGGAGACGGCAGCGCTGGCGAAGGGCCTCGGGATGGGGGTGGAGATGGAGGTCGGCTATGGCCCGGAGCGGGACCTGCGGGAGCGTGAGATCTTCCGCGAGTACCTTGCCTTCGGGGCGCCGGACCGCTGCGGATACCAGGCGGCTGCGCAGGCCTACTTCCAGAGCGTGGAGGTCTTCACCAACCTGCTGCACGCGGAGGACCCGGATGCCCGGCGGGTCTACGACGAGCTGGCGGCGTACGTGAGCGGGGAAGCGGTGGAGAGGCCGGGCGCGCTTCAGGGGGCGAGGGTTTCGCTGAACGGCACACCGCTTGCCACGGGAGCCGCCGAGACGGCGGGGGTCCCCGTGAACGTCAACGGCGCGATGCTCACCATCGAGCTTCCGGAACCCCGAGCGGTCGGGGAGGTGGAGTTGGGCTGCGTGAGGGGAGAGGCGGGGTGGAGCGGGGTCGTGGCGACAGAGGTGCGGGGAGACGAGGGTGAATGGCGGCCGGGAGGCTGGGTGTCGGCGATCGTACGGGCGCGGAGTGAGGACGGGGGTCTCATGAGCGTCATCGCGGCGCCGGTGTTCGCGGAGGACATCGCGGCGGTGCGAGTGCGAGCGGATGGGAGCGGCACTGACGGCGAACTCATGGTGAACGAGGTCACGGTGACCTGCGGGCCGCCGAGGCTGGACTGGCGGGAGCCCAATCTCGCCTACGGGCGCCCGTACCGCGTGGAGCCCGACCCCGAGCGGCGGTACCCCGACCGAGGCGGGATGCTCACCGACGGTGAGATCTCCACAGAGGGCTGGGCGCAGGGCCGAAGCGTGGGTTGGTGGGGAGCAACGCTGGTGGTCTGGCTGGACCTGGGCGAGACGCGTGACGTGGAGCGGGTGGTGGCGCACTGTGACGGAGGGGGACAAGCGGCCGTGAACTTCCCGGAGTGGGTGCGCGTGGATCTCTCCGACGCCGAGCCCGCCGCTCCGCCCGCGGCCTGGGGGTTGGGAGCGCCTCCCGCCCGCCCGACGGGGACGGCGACTCGGGACGCTGCACAAGTCCGGCTTGACGGCGAGCGGCAGGCCGGAGACGGGACCCGCACGTCATGGGGTCGCTGCGAGCTGGAGCTTGGCGGTCGGCGAGGCCGGTTCGTGACGCTGCACTTCCGGCACAGCGGGTGGCTCATGCTCAGCGAGGTGGAGGTGTGGGCGCAGGGCACGAACGTGGCGCGCGGCGCGCGCTATGCCTGCGCGCCGTCTCCGACGGAGAAGGAGGCGGAGCGCTATGCGGATGAGGGCGTGCGGTTGACGGACGGGTGCGTAGCGCGGGGCTTCGAGCCTCGTCGAGTTGCGGGTTGGGCAAAGGCGGAGGCGGTCGTCCTGACGGTCGACCTGGGGGCGGCGCGGCCGGTGGCCGAGGTCATCGTGCACACGCT
>VGFB01000549.1 GCA_016869015.1 Armatimonadota bacterium | reverse complement strand
GTGCAGCCGTACTCCCGCAGCTTCGCCAGGCACTTGCGGTACATCTCCCGATTGCGGTCTCCGAGGTCCTCGCCGTACCAGGGCAGGGGGATGTCGCAGCCCCACGGCCCGGCGGGCACGTCCAGCTCGTCCAGCGGCGTCGCAAACAGGCGCGCAGACAGCCGGATCCGCTCCGTTTCGCCGCCCTCGAACGCCAAGTCGATCGCGCCCTCGTAGACTCCGGGCTGAACGGTCCCCGGCGCCCGCAGCGTCAGCCAGAACGTCGTCGTCACACCTGCCTTGATGTCGGCAGTCCCTCGCGGCATCACGAACCGCGGCGCGAGGGTGTAGACCGTGCCCTCCATCGTGACGCGACTCAGCCGATGGGACACGCAGCCTACGTCGACCGCGGAAGCGGGCAGCCGCGCGCCACCGGGTCCGCTGAGTTCCGACACCGATACGGTCGCGCGCCCCATCTCCTTCAGCGGGTAGATGGAGAAGACGACCGGCTCGAGCTCGCCGGCGGAGGCAACGGCGTTGAGGGTGCCCGTGACCTCCTCGCGCCGCGGAACGGCGTTCACCGGCACCTCCGCCATCCAGTCGCGGGCGAACACGACGTAGCCCTTGGCCTGCTCCTGGGGAGTTGGTTCGAAGTCGGGGATGGCGCCCCGCGCGTCGCGCTGACCGTTCGGCAGGACGCGCTTGAAGTAGTTGTCGTAGTAGAACCGGCGGCGCTCCCTGAGGTTGTCGAGGTACCGGCGTCCGCCCTCCGCCTCGGCCGCGGGGTAGATCACAAGCGCCGACACCGAGTTGGCCCAGTTCTGCCCCTCGAACTCGATGAACAGCTGCCCGTCGGTCACCTCGACGTCGAACTCCTTCTCGCTGAAGTACGCGCGCTGGTACTTGTCGAAGGCGTTGTCCTGCGGCGTGTCCTCGACCTCGGCGAAGCGGAAGTAGCGCTCAGTGAAGCTGTCCAGATCCATCGTGTCGCGGACGACCTCGACCCCGTTGGCGCGGATGATCCGCTCGCGGTAGATCTGATACTCACCCCAGAAGCCGGAGGGGTTGTCGAGGTTCACGAACACATGGTACTTCCCGTTCGGCACATCGGTCGCGAAGCCGCCGCTCTCGATGCAGATGAAGGTCTGGTACAGCGGGTCGGGCTGGAGGACATCGAACGCCCGCCAGACCCTCGCGTCCTTGAGGCCGTAGCCCCGTCCCGGCGAATAGAGCGTGCTGGGGGTGACAACCGTTAGCCCCGGCATCGGCGAGGACCCCGGGCCGAAGTCGTACGCCTGCAGGCCCGCGACCTTCACGCTGTCCGACAGGTCCCGCTCGAGCCGCACGTTGTCGAAGTAGACGGGGGCCTGCGCCGCGCCCACGCTGAACACGAAGCGCGTGATGTGCGCCTTGTCCAGCGGCCGGCCGGGGCGGCTCTTCTCGCCCACGTAGATGTCCGTCGGCACGATCAGCGTGGAAGCCCCGGGCGGCGCCACTGTGGTGTAGTTCACGCGCGTCCAGTAGCCCGTCGTCGCGGTGTCACGAATCTCGACGTACAGCTCGGCTGGGTCGTCGCCGGCGGCGAACACGTCGGCCTTCACGAAGTCATAACCGGTCCAGTCCTGCGCGCCGTCCCACACCACATACTCCTGGTCCAACCGCATCGCGAAGCGCCCCTGGGTCGCGTGCTCCTCCACCGCCGCCGTCGCTGCGGGGGTGAACGGCGTGACCGTGCCGTCCTCGAAGCTCGCGAGCAGCCGCGTCGCAGGGCCGGTCGCCTCGGTCGCCGCTGCTCCCAGCGTCTCCCCGCAGGCGTAGCAGCGGCGCCACGCCGCCATGTTGCGGTAGCCGCAGTCGGGGCAGCGCACCGCGGCGGCCGGGTCGAGCTGCTCCGGCGGCTCAATCGGGGCTTCCTCCTCGCCCAGGACAGGCCCCTCGGTCAGCGGCGTGTCGTCCGGCACGCGCACGAGCTCCCCGTCGTCGACCCACAGCCGCCCTGGCGCCCACAGGCCGATGCGCCCCACGATCTCCTTCGCTTCGGCCACGTCCTTCACGATCTCCAGGCGCGTCCAGCCGAAGGTGCCGGTCTTCTTGAGCGGATAGTACTCGTCATCCGCAAAGCTCACGTCCTCGCTGAGGCCCCAGGCATGCGCGCCGATGTCCAGGCCCCGCAGGTAGCAGGAGAAGCGATAACGCCCCGGCTCCACGGTCACGCCGGGGCTGTAGACCCGCAGCTTCGCGCCCTGACCGCCGACCAGCTCCGCCGAGGTCTCCCCGGTCCGCGCCACCTTCCCCACACGGAACTCGCACGCCCCCTCGAACAGCCAGCCGCCCCACCGCGCATAGGGGACCCCGAACTGGTTCTTCTCCTGGACCGCCTCAATGGAGGGGTCCGGCAGCAGATTGGGCGGGTCCTGGGCTGCCGCGCAGCACGCCAGCCACACGAGCCCCGCCCCGACGGTCACGTCCCTCATGGGAAGCCTCCTGGTCATGGATCGCTTGGCCGGACGTGAGCTTCGTCGGGGCCGGACGGGGGACCTGTCCCGTTCCCCGCCGGAGGTCGCAACGCCCCCGGAGCGAAGTGCTCTGAGACTGCCGGGATGCATCCAGCCCTGGAGGTCGGCCCAATGCACTCCCGGCTGCTCCCCGTCGCGATGCTCTGGGACCCGCTGGCTCCCGTGCCGACAGCTACCGAGGTCCGGCGGCTTGAGGGGGTCCGCTTCGAGGTCATCAAGCTGCGCGAGCCGGAGCTCGACGGCCACCGCTGGCTGCACGGTGTCGCGATCTACCGCTACCGGGACATCTTCTTCACGTCCTGGGGGGCGAACGAGGGCCAGGAGAACACCGCCGGCGAGGTCGTCCTTGGGCGACGCAGTGCGGACGACTGCCGGACTTGGTCGTCCGTTGAGGTGATCGGCCCACCCCTCGGCGACGAGGGACGCAGCCACGGCGTCTTCGTCGCTCACCAGGGGCGGCTGTGGGCCTTCCACTCGCGCTTCGGGAAGGGGGAGGGGCGGGCCTTCCCGGGGCTGTGCATGGAGGCCTTCGCCCTGGGTGAGACCACGGATGCCTGGGAGTGCCGGGGCGTCGTGGCGCGGGGGTTCTGGCCGCTACGCGAGCCCTTGCGACTGGCAAACGGGAACTGGTTCATCCCCGGCTGCGACGAGGACTGGCGCGCCGCCGTAGCCCTCAGTCACGGCGATGATCTCTTGCAGTGGGACACGGTGAGGCTGAACGTCGGCGAGCGGGTCATCACCGAGGCGAGCGCCTGGGCTGAGGGGGACGAGATCGCCCTGGTCATGCGCAACCAGTCGCCCCTGGACCCCGCCAACACGTGTGCGGCGGCGGCCCTCAGCGCCGATGGGGGGCGGACGTGGACCGATCCGGTCGAGAGCAACCTGCCGCTCGCTACCTCCAAACCGTACTGCGGCACGCTCAGCACAAGGCAGCGCTACCAGATCGGGAACTCGGTCCGCGGGGGCAACAACTCACGCGCTCATCTCACCATCGCCGTCAGCCGACCGGGGGAGAAGCTGCTCTCCCGCCTGTGGCTCATCCGCGACGCAGAGGTCCCGCCATCGCTACGGGACACTTACGGTTGCACCGACCGCCAGGCTCTCGCGTACCCCCACGCCGTCGAGCACGACGGTAAGCTCTACGTCGTCTACTCGGCGGGCCACCTGCCGGCCAACCAGAACAGCGCGGAGCTGGCCGTCATCCCTCTCGCCGCCCTGGCTGCACGGTGATGAGGGGCTACCTCCGGTCCTCGAACTTGAGGGGAGCCATCTCCCAGGCTCGCAGCGTCTCCACCTGCGCCGCGCCGCCCCGGACGCACAGCCTGATCCCCAGGCTGTCGTCGCGCTTCGGGTAGACGACCTGAGTCACGCACTGCCGGTCGTTCGCGAAGACCTCCATCAGCGGCCCATCGAGGAACACCCGCAGCCGCAGCGGCTCGCCCTCCGGCAGGCCAAAGGGCGCCTCGAAGCTCGTGAGCGGGTTCGCGTTGTCTTCCGCACGTTGCAGGCCGTAGCTGGTGAAGGGCGGCGACCCGTACGTCACGTCCTCCCGCAGCGTCGAACGCGACATGTCGACCCGCAGCGCCTTCCGGTCGCGGTCCCACCACACCGCCGTCTCCTCCTCTCCGTCCGGCGAGCAGCGCACCTTGAGCCCCACCTCCCGAGCCTCACGCGGATCGATCACCAACTCCAGTTCGAGGTGCGCGCCCGCAATCCC
>VGFB01000548.1 GCA_016869015.1 Armatimonadota bacterium | reverse complement strand
CTCGCCTACGGCACGTTGGGGGTCACCCTTGCCGAGCTGAAGCGCTACGACGAGGCCCTCGAGGCCCTCCAGCAGGCCGACGCCCGCGGCTGGCCCGACGCCAAGCAGGCGCTGTGGTCCGTGAAGAGCGCGATGGCGGCTGAGGAGGGCGGGCAACCGGAGGAGTAGCGCGAGACGGACGACCCGCAAAGCAGCGACCCTCCCCGGTGGCCGGGGAGGGTCGTAGCGTCTGCGGCAGGACGTGCGGGGAGCCCGGCGCGCAGAAGGCCGGTGACGGCGAGCGTGGAAACCACCCGCCATGCTGCCGAGAGGAGACCGGCAATGGTCCTCAGTGCTCTGTCTGCACTGCTGCTTACGCCGTGGGTTGGGGCTCAAGGGGGGCTGACCCCCGTGCCCGGGCCTGGAGGAGGCCTCGCGGAGATTCGGTTGGGGCAGGAGGTGGTGGCGGTCAGGCTGGGCGTCAACCTCGTGAAGCCGAAGTGGGAGGGTCGGTGGTTTGGGCAGCTGGACGACGGCGGCGAGGTGAGAGAGGCGACCTCCGAGAGGGAGGTCGTGATTGAGGGGGGGACGCTGAGGATCGCGCAGGCGCTGGAGGCGACGGCCGAGGGGCTGAGGCTGAGCTATCGGCTGACGCCCAGCGTCGAGCTGCCGTGTGAGGGTGTGTTCATCACCGTCGGGCTGCCGGTGGGCGCGGTGGCGGGCACCGGGAGGTGGTACGCGTTCGACGGCGCGAGGCTGCGTGAGGAGACCTTCCCGGCGGAGCTCCCGAAGCCCTATCACCTCTACGGCGGTGCCACGGACTGGCTCGCGTGGGTGCTGCCGTCGGGTCAGGGGATCCAGTTCGATCTGGCCCGGTCGGGCTTCGGGGTCGCCTCGCTTCAGGACGACCGGCAGTTCGGCACGGACCAGTTCGAACTGCAGCTCCCGGTGCCGGAGACCAGGACTTTGGCGGCCGGCAAGGAGGTCGCCTTCGAGCTGCTGATCCGCCCGTTCACGGCCGAGCAGGCGGCGAAGGAGGTCGAGGACCTGAAGGCTCGCGAGGAAGCGCAGAAGGTGAGGTTCGAGTCGAGGCAGGCGTTGAGGCTTCCTACCCCCCTGCCCCCCTTCCTTCAGAAGGGGGGAACGACAGAGGCGGGAACGGCGCGGCGGTATGAGGGGCTGGAATGGACCCTGGACCTCGAGGGGACATGGGACAACCCGTTCGATGAGCGGGAGGTCGAGGTGAGCGCCACCTTCACGGCACCCTCGGGCAGGGCGGTGCGCGTTCTTGGATTCTGGGATGTGCCCTACACGCGCGAGGTGGTGAACGACCAGGAGCGGCTGACCAAGGCGGGCGACCCCATGTGGAGGGTACGCTTCACGCCGAGCGAGGTGGGGGAGTACGCCTGGAAGGTCACGGCGCGGGACCGGAGCGGGACGGTGGAGAGCGAGACCGCGAGGTTCACGGTGGAGGCGGGGGAGAAGAGGGGTTTCGTGCGGCGCAGCCCCGATACCCCCTACTACCTGCAGTACGACAACGGGCAGCCCTACTTCGCGGTGGGCGAGGATGTCTGCTGGGGCGGCGGGCGGCAGACGTTGGACTACGACCTGTGGTTTCCCGCCCTGGGCGCGGCGGGCGGCAACTTCGCCCGCATCTGGCTCGTCCGCTGGAACATGGCCCTGGAATGGAACCCCGCCGACACCTTCACCCGCGGGAAGTTCTACGGCGCCGGGCTCTACAGCATGGACAACGCCGCGCGCCTGGACTACGTGCTGGACCTGGCCGAGAAGTCGGGCGTCTACTGCATGCTGGCGCTCGGGTACCACGGCGAGCTGCTGGACCGGGAGAGCTACTTCGGGGAACAGTGTTGGGTCACCAGCCCCTACAATCAGGCCAACGGCGGCCCTTGCGCCAAGCCGGAGGACTTCTGGACGAACCCCGAGGCCCGGCGGCTGTACAAGCAGAAGTTGCGGTACTACGTGGCCCGCTACGCCCACAGCCCCCACGTGCAATCGTGGGAGTTCTGGAACGAGGTGGTCGCCCCGGCGGACTGGATCGCCGAGATGGCAGCCTACCTGAAGAGCATCGACCCGTACCGGCACCTGGTGACGACTACCTACGGGTACCCTGAGGTGTGGAACCTGCCGGACATCGACTTCACCCAGACCCACATGTACGGCACCGGCGAGCAGCGCCACGACGGCGCCCCGGAGATCGCGCGGCTCTGCCGCGAGCACACCGAGCAGTTCGGGAAGCCCCACTTCGTGGGCGAGTTCGGGATCGACTGGCAGAAGTCCGACGGCGACCACGACCCGCAGGGCCACGGGATCAACCTCCACAACGGGCTGTGGAGCAGCATGGCCTCGCGCGGCATGGGCGGCGCGGCCATCTGGTACTGGGACGGATATGTCCACCCGAAGAACCTGTACCACGAGTTCACCGCTCTCGCGAGGTTCGCCGGGGACATCCTCTGGAACAAGCTCGCCTTCCGTATCGCCGAGGTCTCCATGCCCACCGTCGAGGTCGCGCCGGGCACCCCGTGGCGCGATCTGACCGTGCAGCCCCCGATGGGCTGGGGCACCGCCACGGGCACCGAGTTCACCGTGCAGCCCGACGGGCGGATCGCCGGCGAGGGCGCGTACAGCTCATTCCTGTACTCGCCCGCCAAGCCCAACGAGCGCCGGCCGCTGAGCTTCCGAGTCAACTGCCCCCAGGGCGGGCAGTTCGTGCTCCACGCCGACACGGTGAGCGCCAGGGCTGTCGTGCAGGTCAGCCTCGACGGACAGCCCGCCTGGGAGAAGGAGTTCAAGGCCGGCCCCGAAGGGGAGGGAGAGTACAAGACGACGAAGTGGTTCGAGCAGTACAACCTCTGGCAGAGCACCTTCGATCAGGACTACGCCATCGACCTCCCCCCCGGCGAGCACACGATCAGCCTCGACAACCGCGACGGGGACTGGATCACCATCGCCACCTACACGTTCAAGGGCTGCCTGGACCCGAGGTTCGCGCCCGAGCTCGCGGTCCGAGGGCTCTGCACCGACGACCTCGCGCTCCTGTGGCTCCAGAACGCCAACCACAACTGGTACAACGCGACGCACGAGCTCGCCATCCCACCGATTCCGCCCGCCACCTTCACCCTCCGCGGTCTGAGGGATGGGCAGTACACCCTCGAGTGGTACGACACCTCGACCGGTCTCAAGGCCCGGGAGGAGAGGGTGAGGTGCGAGGGAGGGGAGCTGACGATCAAGACCGAGCCGATCGCAGGGGATGTGGCGTGCAAGGTGAGGCGCTAGCGAGCGGCAGCGTAGGATTCCACGCCGTCGCCGTGCTTCTGCCGTTCCTTTCTCCCCCTGGGAGAGGGGCCGGGGGGAGGCCCCGCTCGAGCCGTTCCCTGGGACCGCAGGGCTTCTCGCCTGCGGGCTTGGCTGGTGGTGGCCCCGGTGTGGTAGCCGTTGCCGCGCCGTGCCGTCGCCGTCCGTGCCTGCGGGTCGCCCGACCCGCGCCGTCGCCGTTGCCCCCCGCGCGTAGCGCGTCGGCCCGCAGGGCCGCTTAGTGCGCGGCACCGCGCACAGCCGAGGGTTTGGTGGCCGCCAGCAGGCGGAGCGAGTGCAGATCCATCCGCCCCCCCGAAACCGGAACCACTACGCATAATTCAAGCGTTAAGGTACTGAAGTATTGATTAGCCTTGCGCACCATGGCCCGGGTGGCGCCGGCCAACTGCCTTGACCCGGCGATGCCGCCGGCAATGGGTGACTTCGAGCGGATCGGCCTCTGCGGGCCGCTTGGCCTCAGGCACCCCACGACAGGGGGTCTTGATGATGACTCGAAGAGCTGCTGCTCTGCCCGGATATTGCGTTGCAGTCTGTCTGGCGCTTGTCTGGGGTGGGACCTTCGCCTGGGCCGCGGGGCCGCCCTGGCCTGATTCGGGCGGAGTCCCGGTCCCGCCGCACTTGCGGCCCACGGGGGGGGCCTTCGGAAGAGGGTTGGCTGACCGGCCGACGGGCCTTCCCGTCTTGCCGTCCCCGCGGCCGATCAGTGGGGGCCCCGGCGACCGGCCGGCGCTGGCGGAGACGCCCTGGAACGTGCTCGTCTTGATCTACCCGAACTCCGACTTCCTGTACAAGGACTCCGCTCTCGTCACCCGCCGCTTCACAGGCAGCCTCACGGCTACGCAGACCGAGAACCTCCGGCTGGCCGCGATATCCTACGCGAGTCTGGCCAACACATGGTCCAACGGCGG
>VGFB01000547.1 GCA_016869015.1 Armatimonadota bacterium | reverse complement strand
GCAAGGTTGATCCTGGAGGGTGCCACGGACTCGATGACCATGCCTCGCCTCCCGATGGTTGCGCTACGGAGCTTCTCGTGGGTTCGCCAGCAGAGCCCGGTGGGCCTTCCGGCAAAGCCGCAGACCGTCTCCACCCGCTCCGGATAGAGCAACCCATCCGGGGCAGCAGGGCGTGCCCGAGTCGTGCGAACCCGGCAGGGGAGGATGCGGAGTGTGTCGTGAGTGAGGTTGGCGGGCCCCGAGCAGCGAGACCACGCGGGCCAGCCGCAACGGCAGAAACTAGCCCCGGGTGCAGCCGGAGCCGCCCTGCGCACCCGTCGCGAACTGACCCGCGCTGGCCTAGGTCCAACAAGGCCCGACCAGAACCGGGGCCGGCTTGGTCGGGGACTGCCTCTCAGCAGTCGTTGGACCCGCCACCCCAACAAACGCCGGTTCGCGACAGAGGTTCCGCGTTGCGGGAGCTCGACTTGGGGAAGCCAGAGCACGCTTCGGCAGAGCCCGGGTCCACTTCACCCGGCGCGGGCGCCGGTCCGGCGGCTCAAGGGCGTCCATGGTGAGCCCGTCGGCATCCTGCAGCTTCGCGCGCAGCCATCCGAGAACCGTCTCCGCGAGCGGAGTGTTCGCCTGCTCCTCGATGCCCAGACGCGCCGGCCGCTACCTCAGTACCCAGGGATCGAGTCCCCTGAGGAAGGCCGAGCGACTGCCTCCGGCGAACGCCCCGGGGTGACGCCCAGCTCCAGGGAAACAGCGAACCCCCGTCGCTGTTCGGGGGAGCGTAGGAGCACTGCCCAAGGCGCAGCCCTCGCGCGCGCTCGGGAGGTTTCCCATTCCCCTGCGTCGAATGGCATCGGTGGCTGGCGGTTCACTCCGTCAGCCCGCTGGATGCGGGGTACGACCCCGGCAGCGAGCACAGAACTCCCGCCCTGCAGACGGGCCGGGGGGGCAGCATCCATGGCACTGTACACCCCGAGGCGTTCCGAGCCGCTCGCAGAGCCGACCCAGTCGACGCTGGAGTGTCCTCTTGCGGGGTGTTGCGAGACCCGATCCATCCTGCATTTCGGCTTACAGGCCCGCTCTCCACTACTTACACAACCCGCTGAGGGCCTGTAGCTCCCGTAACGGCGGAATGGGTCACTGTTGCGCACTTACATGCCCCTTTCTCGCTGATTACATACCCCTCGCCAGGGGCGGCACACTGAACGGGAGGGTGTGCCGTTATGGAGCTTGCCCGGCTCAACGAGGAGTTCCTCAGCTACCTGTCGGTCGAGTGCAACCGCAGCCCCGCGACGGTCTCTGCCTACGCCTCCGACTTCCGCCTCTTCCTCCGCAGCCTCGGAGCCGCCGGCCCACGCCTCGGGGCGAATGACGTTACCCGGCAGACCGTCCGGCAGTACATCGCGTGGCTGCGCGCCGAAGGGCACAAGCCCAACAGCATCACCCGCCGGCTCGCCTCCCTCCGCTCCTTCTGGAGGTACCTGCGGGACAACGGGTACACGGAGACCGACCCGTTTCTGCGGGTCTCCATCCCGAAGCGTGAGCGCCCCCTCCCCACATGGTTGACCGTGGAGGAATGCGAGCGCCTCCTCGCGGCTGCCGAGAGGCAACCCTCCATAGCCCACGCCTACCGGGACCGTGGCGTACTGGGGCTGCTGCTGTTCACCGGGCTGCGCAAGGCGGAGCTGCTGGCCCTGGAGGTCTCGTCCATCGATCTGTCGGAGGGGACTATGAGGGTCGAACGCGGGAAGGGTGGGAAGTGCCGGGTCCTGCCGATCCCCCTGCGTCTGGTAAGCGCCCTGACCGACTGGCTGGAACTGCGCCCGCTGTGCCGGCATGAGAGGTTGTTCACGAGCAGCGCCGGCACTCCGTTGGGCGGGAAGGGGTTGGCGTCCATCCTGCGCCGCGCCCTGTACCGCGCGGGGATCACCAAACGCTGCACCTTGCACCACCTGCGCCACTCCTTCGCGTGCATGATGCTGCAGGGCGGTTGCGACCTCTACTCGCTGAGTCAGATGCTCGGGCACGCCCGGCTCGACACAACCGCCACTTACCTGCACACCAGCGCTCGCGACCTGCACCGGGCCATCGGCAAACACCCCCTGGCCGGGGGCGAGCAGGATCCGCTCCAGCCCGGCAACCGCCGCGACCTTCCGGGGCATGTCAGTCCGCGTGTACCTCATGGTCATGTTGCGCGGGCCATGCCCCATCAGCTCGGCGACGGTGCGGTCATCCCAGCCATTCCACTTCAGGAGCGTGTCGAACGTGACGCGACACGAGTGAACGACGTACCCGCTGTCGGCAAGGCCCGAGTCGCGTAACCAGCGGTGCCACATGCGGGAGAGGACGCGCTTGGTCAGTCGCTTACCGTTCGCTTGCACGAACAGCGCCGGGCAGTCGGTTGCGGGTCGCTCCGGCAAGTAGCGGTTGAGCACCTCGACGGTGAGAGGGCCGAGGGGCACCTCCCGGCTCTTGCGGCCCTTGCCCTTGACGATCCGCACGCCGGGGAGGTCGCGTATGAGGTCGGCGAGGTCGATGCTGAGGAGTCCGTCGTGCCGGGCGCCGGTCATCATCAGCGTGACGAAAAGCGCGTCCTCCAGCACGTCCCGCACCTGGAGACGCATCTGCCAGAAGTCCTGGGCCGAGATCATCGGCCACTCGTGGTCTTCCCTGGGCGGTCGCTCCACGCCGTCCACGGGGTTGCAGTCCGCGAGGCCATCTTGGACCCGGTAGCGGTAGAGGCTGGAGAGGGCATTCAGCCGCCGCCCCTTCGTGGAACCGGCTCCGTCCTTCGAGCATAGTACCCCTTCGGGCGAAGGAGATGGGCCATGGAGACTGCCGTCAGGTGTCCTCACTGCGGAGAGACAAGCCTGCTGCCGCAAGACGCCAACGTTGGCTGGTGCAAGGGGTGCCACGACTGGTTCGACGTGGCGAACGCCCAGCGGGTGAACGGCATCCCGGAGGATCCACCAGGCGACGCGGGTTCCCCCGCATCCGAGGGACCCGGCACCTGGTGGGACAAGCAGTTCGCAGGAACGTCGTCGTTCGTGGTCTGGGCCCTGGCCTTGTTCTGCACGGTGCCAGGGCTCATCGTCGGTCTCATCGGCCTCTACGGCACGCGCACGCCCGAAGGTCGCGGGAAGGCGCTCCGACTGGTTACCGTCAGTGCGGTGCTGCTAGCGGTCTCGTGGGTCCTGGATGCGTGGTTCGACGTGTTCGGGCGGCGGTAGGCAGGGCGTTAGCCCGGGCACAGGGCGCGAGGCAAAACGACGGGCCACCTGCGTACCGCGGTCGGGAAGTGAGGCGGGGATCGTCGCGGAGTAGCGGTGAGGCACCATCTGGCTGCTGGCTCTCATGTCGAGCGCAGTCTCGTAGTCGACATGGGCCGCCGGAGCCCGGGGCTTCGGGCCCGCGTTGGTTCCCTCGGCCCAGCCAGGCGCGCCCGTGCCTTCGCCGGCCGCCGGACCGGTGGACTCCACCGACAGGCCCGTGCCCATGGCACCGTCGTCTGCGCTGCGGGGGCACCCGGCCAGGACGAGGGTGGCCAGCAAGGCCGTGGCGAGTATGTTGTAGAATGCCAACCTGTGTGAGTGCATGGCGGAATGCCCTCTCCGAGGCCACAACCCGTGTTGCGTGGCGTCTGGATCCCGGTGAAGGGGCTGCGCGAGCCCGCTACTGGGCGAGCCTTGGCCAGGGCCCATCAACACCGCCGATGCCCCCGTCGGCTGAACCCGCCGACGGGTTCAGCCGGGTGGATAGGCGAGAGAGGCGACGCAGGCAGGCTTCCGCGGCCGGGGCGCAGCCCTCTCCGAGCCACTCTCGACACTCCTGCAGACATCGCCTGTTGCGCAACGGACCACGGCCTTGAACCGGACTGCGCTCTTGCTCGTGGCAATCGCGACGCTCCTGGCTCTGTGCTACGCCAGCCTCTGGGCCGGCCCTGCGCACGAGCCCGGCGTGCTTGGCTTCCTGACGCTCATGGCCGTGGCCTTCGCGCTCTACGCGATCGCCTGTCGCGTGGCACGTCGCGTACCCGAGCACCCGGCGCTGGCCATCATCCTCGGTGGGGCCGTTCTCTTCCGTGCGCTCACGGCCGGACCGGTCCTGTTCGACGATGACCTCTACCGGTACCACTGGGATGGGAAAGTCCTCGCCTCCGGACGCAATCCCTACGCCTATGCCCCCAACGATCACCGGCTGGGTGGCCTGCGCGATGACGCCTGGGA
>VGFB01000546.1 GCA_016869015.1 Armatimonadota bacterium | reverse complement strand
AGACCTCCGGGAGGAGCTTCGCGCGCGGCCATCCGTGTTCGTCACCGGCGGGAAACCGCAATGTGAGGGGAACGTCGCCTCGTGGTAAGAAACACGGCAAGGCAGCCCTGCGTGCCGGCCGCCGACCTCGGGATCCGACGACGCATCCCTCACCGGCAGTGCCGCCGCCATACGGTCCCGGAGGTCCCCGATGACGACACGGCTGTTGCTTCTGACCGTCTGCTGTACGCTCCCCCATTGCGTTCTGGCCTTCCCGACGTCACTGAACTACATCCCCAGCGCCGACCACATGGAGCGGGGCACGGTGCGGGTGGAGCTTGAGCTCGACGGCTATCCCACGCCCTTCTCAAACGACCCCAGCTTGCAGGTCTACACGCAGGTGGGAGTGACCGACCGCTTCGAGGTCGGTCTGGACTGGGTCGACGTGAACGCGGACGACGACGTGCAGTTCAACGCGAAATGGCAGGTGACGCCGGAGTCGGAGCGCTACCCGGCGATCGCCATCGGACTGATGGACGTGACCGACCGGGGCCCGCTCGCGAACTGGTACGTGGTGGCCTCGAAGGCAGCGGGGGAGGACTTCCGGTTGCACGCGGGCCTCTTCGACGACGACGCGACGCGGGGCATGGTGGGGGTGGAGTACTACCTGTCGGACCGCTCCGAGCTGATTGCGGACTGGACGACCGGCCCGTGGGCCTACGCGACGGTCGGGTACTGGCACGACCTGGGGGACGGCGTCGCCGCGCTGCTCTACTACGGACGCTGCAACACGCGTGATGAGAAGGCCGACTTCGTCGGGCTGAATGCCTATTGGGAAGGCGCCTGGTAGGAGCTCGAGGGGACGACCCGGTTCGGGCGCAGCAGAAGAAGACGATTGGATGATGTCAGGCCACGAAAGGAATTGCGGCTCCATGGGACTGCGCTGGAAACTCGTCCTCATCTTGCTTGGCGTATCCGTGGCCCTGGCCGGCGGGGTGCACCTGATCCAGAAGCAGGCGCTGTGGCCGAGCTTCCTGGCGCTGGAACACGGGGCCGCGACGCGGGACGCGATGCGGGCCCGCGAGGCGATCGAGAACGAAATTCGCCATCTGGAGGTCTTCTGCCACGACTGGTCGGCCTGGGATGACACGTACCGGTTCGTTGAGGACCGGAACGTCGCGTATGCGGACGCCAACCTGCAGCCCGAGACGTTCGAGCTGGCCGAGATCGAGGCGATCTACTTCTACAACACCCGCCACGAGACGGTGTGGGGACGAGCCCTGGATCGTCAGACGGGCAAGGCGATCGCCGTTCCCTCCCTCGCCCGGCCCGGCCCCGAGGAGATCGCGCTGCTGCTCACGCACCCGGACTTCGAGCACTGCGCGTCCGGCATTCTCGACACGCCCGTCGGTCCCATGTTCGTGGTGTCCCGCCCCATCATCCGCTCGGACCAGACCGGCCCGTCGCGCGGTAGCGTCCTGTTCGGGCGCCTCATCACCGACGCCTACGCCGCGAAGCTCGCCGGTCAGACGCGCCTGGACATGCGGGTGTGGTGGCTGAAGGACCCGCAGTTGCCGCGCGACCTGGTGCCTGTGGCCGCGGGCCTGCGCGGGGATCCGCCGATTCGCGTCGAGGCGCAGAGCCGCGATGCCGTCGTCGTGAGCACGCTCTTCGACAACCTCCAGGGGCGCCCGTCGGTCCTGGTGCACATGACCGAGCCGCGAGAGATCGCAGCCCGCGGGCGCGCCGCCATTCGGTTTGCCGCCGTCTCGACCGCCGTCGCGGGATTGCTCGCTCTGGTCGCGGCGCTCGGGCTGCTGCAGCGTGCCGTGGTGTCGCCGATCCTCAGGCTGACCCGTCACGTGGTCGAGGTCTCGCGCAGCGGAGACCTCAGCGCCCGGCTGCCGCTGCACCGCAACGATGAGGTGGGGACGCTGGCCAAGACGTTCGACGAGATGCTCGGCAAGCTCGCAGAAGCCCGGCGGCGCCTGCTCGACCAGTCTTTCCGCTCCGGCCGGGCGGAGATGGCGGCCGGGGTGCTGCACAATGTCCGGAACGCCCTGAGCCCGGTGGTCGTGCGGGTGGACGCGGCGCGGCGCAACGCCGGCGGCCCCCGGCTGGAGGCGGTGCGGAAGGCCGTGGCGGAGCTGGGCGGTCCGGCGGGCTCGGCGGAGCGACGGGAGATGCTGGCGCGCTTCGTGGGGCTGGGTCTGGACGAGCTGGCGGAGGCCTCGGGTAACGTGCAGCGCGACCTGACCCAAGTGGGGGATCAGTTGGGCGTCGTGCAGCGAATCCTGGCGGAGCAGGACAGCCAGAGCCACGCCAAGCCCGTGATCGAGAAGCTGTCGCTGGTCGAGGTGTCGGAGCAGGCGCTGGACCTGATGCCGCGATTGGCGCGCGAGAGCGTAGAGCCAGGCCTGGATCCGAGCCTCAACGAGGTGGGTCCGGTCCACGCGCCGCGGATGCTGGTGGCCCAGGTTTTCGCGAACCTGCTGACCAACGCGGCCCAGGCGCGCCAGGGGAGCAACGGCCGGCCGGCACACGTCGATCTGAGGGCCGAGCGCGAGGAGCTCGACGGGAAGCCGTTCGTGCAAGTCGCTGTAACGGACGATGGGGCGGGCATGGACTCGGCCACGCTGGCGCGGGTCTTCGAGGCCGGGTTCTCGACCAAGGGACAGGGGTCGGGACTCGGCCTGCACTGGTCGGCGAACACGGCGTATGCGTGGGGCGGGAAGATGGCCGCGGAGAGCGCGGGGCCCGGCCAGGGCGCGACGTTCCGCGTGTGGTTGCCGGTCGATGCCGACCCAACGCGGGGGGACTCCGATGGGCACGCTGTGTGA
Organism: Armatimonadota bacterium; assembly: GCA_016869015.1. Taxonomy (GTDB): domain Bacteria; phylum Armatimonadota; class Zipacnadia; order Zipacnadales; family VGFC01; genus VGFC01. The sequence continues at coordinate 1,404 of VGFB01000546.1, read as the reverse complement.
GAAGCTGCGGATCATGGCGGTGGACGACCAGCCCGACGTGCTGGATGCGTACCGCCGCATCCTGGTCGGCGAGCGTCCGGCGGCGAGCTCGCTGGATGCGATGCAGGCGGAGTTGTTCGGCGAGAGCGCTCCGCAGGCGACGGCCGACGACGTGGACCTCGAGCTGGTGCAGCAGGGCGACGAAGCGGTGGCGGCGGTTGAGCGCGCGTTGGCGGACAACCGGCCATTCTCGGTGATCTTCCTGGACGTGCGGATGCCGCCGGGGCCGGATGGCGTGTGGACGGCGCAGCAGATCCGCGCCCTGGACCCTTCCGTGGAGGTGGTGATCGTCACGGGCTTCTCGGATGTGGAGCCCGAGGCGATCTGCGCGCGCGTGCCTCCGCCGCGACAGCTCTTCTACCTGCAGAAGCCGCTGAACCCGCAGGAGATCCGGCAGCTCGCCGTGGCCCTGACGGAGAAGTGGCGGGCGCGGGAGGCCACGCGGCGAGCGCGCGAGGAGATCGTCGTGCGCCTTGCCGCCGCTGCCGAGGCTCGCCACCATGAGACCGGCGCCCACCTGCGCCGCATCGGCCTGTACGCGGGAATGCTCGCCGAGGCGTGTGGCTGGGAGCGCGACCGCGTGGAGGACTTGCAGGTGGCGGCCATGATGCACGACGCCGGCAAGATCGGCATCCCCGACAGCATCCTCCTGAAGCCCGGCCGGCTGTCCGAGCCGGAGCGAGCGGTGATGCAGGGCCATGCCCTCATTGGGGCGCGCATCCTGGAGGGGTCGGAGGCGGCGGTGCTGCACATGGCGCGCGAGGTCGCGCTGTACCACCACGAATGGTGGGACGGCAGCGGCTACCCCTTCGGTCTGCAGGGCGAGGCGATCCCGGAGAGCGCGCGGATCGTGGCGATCGCCGACGTCTACGACGCGCTGCTTCACGACCGGGTCTACCGGCCGGCCCTGGATGAGCGCGAAGCGCTGCAGGCGATGGCCCGCAACTCGGGACGCCAGTTCGATCCGAAGGTGTTCGCCCGGTTCATGGAGCTCACGGACGAGTTCCGTCGCGTCCGCGAGCAGGTGGTCTCCGCCACGCCCCCGGGGCCGTCCGCTGGAGCGCACCCATCCGACGGCTGTCCTGCGGGCTGCTGCCCGCGCTGCCCGGCCCGTCGGCCCGATGGCAGCTGTGGAGCGCCGGACGCCCGCGCCTGACGCCTTGGAGAAGGTCGCGCCCGCCGCTTCCACGCGCAGAGACGGGAGCGGCGCGGTTGAAAGGAGTTGGCCGTGGACATCTTCGCCGATCAGGCCATACGCCCGGATCATTCACGAAGCCTCGGTCGTTGGCTGACCGGGGCGGTGTGTGAGCCCTGATCGGGCGGTGGTGGCGTCCGGGCCGGCGCGAACGATCCCACGGCGCGGCT
>VGFB01000545.1 GCA_016869015.1 Armatimonadota bacterium | reverse complement strand
TCCTCGCCTGCGCCTCGCCCGAGGAACTCAAGCAGCGCGTGCCCGGCCTCATGTTGGAGGTGGTTGTCACGCCGCAGCGGCAAGCGCAGGAGTCTCTGCGCGACCTGGGCGGGGTGCGGACGGTTACGACCTTCGGCGACCGCTTGCACGTGCTGACCGATGGGGTCCTTGGTGCGGAGGGCGTGTCGTCGCATCTGCAGGCGGCGGGCATCGCAGTGGAAGGAGTGTCGCCCGTCATCCCCGGCCTGGAAGACGCATACACGACGCTGGTCACCGAGGGGGGCGTCGGCGATGAGTGAGCCGGCCGTCATCGCCGAGGGCCTCGTCCGTCGGTTCGGCGCGTTCACCGCCGTCGACCATCTCTCATTCGAGATTCCGCGAGGCCGGATCTTCGGCTTCCTGGGCCCGAACGGCTCAGGCAAGTCCACTACGATCCGCATGCTGTGCGGCCTGCTCCTGCCCACGGAGGGCGACGCGCGGGTCTGCGGGGCCAGCGTGCGTTGCGAGCCGGAGCGCGTGCGCGGGCAGATCGGCTACATGTCCCAGCAGTTCTCTCTGTACCCGGACCTGACGGTCAGTGAGAACCTGGAGTTCTACGGCGGGGTCTACGGCATCACGGGACCTCGCCTGGGCCGCCGGCAGGACGAACTCCTCGATCGCCTGGAGCTGGGTCGCGAGCGAGGCCGCCTGGCCGCCGAGCTCTCCACCGGCGTCCGCCAGAGGCTGGCTCTCGCCTGCGCGCTGATCCATGAACCGCCCGTGCTCTTCCTGGACGAACCGACCAGCGGGGTCGATCCCGGCGCGCGCCGGAGGTTCTTCGAGCTGATCCAGGACCTCTCAGCTCAGGGCGTGACGACGCTGGTCACGACGCACGTCATGGACGAGGCCGAGCACTGCAACCGGTTGCTGCTGATCCACCGCGGCCGCCGGGTCGCCGAGGGCTCGCCGGCGGCGGTCAAGGCGCTGGTGCCCGGGCGCCTGATGCAGGTCCGCGCGGAGCCGGCGATGCGGGCCGCCGACGTGCTGGAGGCGGCGCCGGAGGTGCTGGAGGTATCGCTGTTTGGGACGGCGCTCCACGTGCGGTTGCGGGAGGACATCCCTGAGCCCGACGCCTTCGTGCGAACGCGGCTCCTGGCCGCGGGGCTCGAAGTCGGGCAGATCGAGGCGGCCCGGCCGACCCTCGAGCACGCGTTCCTGGCGTTGGCGGCCGACTCGGAGGCAGAGGCACCATCGTGAGCGGGCGGCGCATGCTGGCCATGGCGCGGAAGGAGTGGATCCACATCAAGCGGGATCCGCGCAGCCTCGCCGTGGCTCTGGCCCTGCCGTTCGCGCTGCTCATCATCAACGGAGCGGGGATCGACTTCGACGTGACCGACCTTCCCTTCGCGATCTGCGACCTGGACGGGTCGCAGGCCAGCCGCTCGCTCCGCGAGCACCTCGTGCGAGGCGGGCTATTCCGGCTCGTGGCCACCGTGCCCAACGCGCGCGCGGGTGAGCGGCTGATGCGGGATGGCGAGTGCCTCTTCGTGCTGGTCATCCCACCCCACATGGATGCCGACCTGTCCGCCGGCAAGCGCGTGGCCGTCCAGGTCCTGCTCGATGGAAGTGACGCCAACACCGCGTCGACGGCCCGCAACTACCTGACCGGCGCGCTCGGGGCACAGTCGGCCCAGCTTCAGGCGCGGGCGCAGGGGCGCCTGGGGCTCGACGTCCGACCCATCCACCCACCCCTTACGGTCGCCCGCCGGTTCCTGTACAACCCGGCGATGGAGAGCCGGCAGTTCGTCGTGCCGGGCCTGATCGTGACCATCCTGGTCATCCTGGGCGCCCTGCTCACGTCGGGGACCGTCGTGCGCGAGCGCGAGCGCGGGACCTTCGAGACGCTGGCCGCCTCTCCGGTACAGGCTGCCGAGATCCTGCTGGGCAAGCTTGTCCCATACCTCGTGATCGGTCTGATCGACGTGGGCATCGCCATCTGCACGGGGGCGCTCATCTTCCGGGTGTACGTGGCGGGCAGCGTCGAGCTGCTCCTGGGATGTAGCCTGGTGTTTCTCCTCTGCGCCCTCGCCTTCGGCCTCCTGATCTCAACCGTCGCCGGGCGACAGCAGGTGGCCATGATGGCCGCGATCGTGTCGACCCTCCTGCCCGCGATCATGCTCTCGGGCTTCATCTTCCCGATCCGGAACATGCCCCTGCTGCTGCGGGTCATCGCGCAGCTCATTCCGGCTACGCACTTCCTCCGCATCACGCGGCCGATCTACCTGAAGGGCGTCGGCCTGCCCGTAGTGTGGGAGCCGCTGCTGATCCTGGCTCTCATGGCCTGTGTCTTGCTGGCGTTGTGTGTGAAGCGGTTCCGCAAGCAGCTCTAGCCCAGAGGACGCCATGCGGCTTCAGGCGCTCATCCGCAAGGAGTTCCGTCAGTTCCGGCGCGACCGACGGATGGTCGTCATGGCCGTGATGGCTCCGATCATCCAGCTCACGCTGCTCGGGTATGCGGCGGATCTGGACGTCCAGGACCTCCCGGTAGCGGTCTGCGACGACGACCGGTCGGCCGAATCGGCGCGGCTGGTGGCGGAGATCGCCCATGCGGGCTACTTCGTCGTGAGCGCAGAGGCAACGCGGTCGGCGGACCTGGTCGCCCTCCTCGACCGGGGCGAAGCCCAGCTGGCGCTGCACATCCCCTACGGCTTTCAGTCCCGCCTGCGGGCTGGCGAGGCGACCGTGCAGCTGCTGGTCGACGCCAGCGACGCGAACACCGCGGGAATTGGGGCCGGCTACCTGAACGGGCTCATCGCCGAGCACGGGGCGCGCGTGCTGGCGCGGCGCGTCCGCTCGGCCCCGGCGGAGCGCTCCGGGCCCGAGATCGACCTTCGAACCCGCGTGCTGTACAACCCGACGCTGGAGAGCGTCTACTACATGGTGCCGGGGGTGCTGGGCCTCGTGCTGCTGGTGATCACGACCAACCTCACGTCGCTGTCGGTCGTGAAGGAGCGGGAGGCCGGGACGCTGGAGCAGGTGATGGTCACGCCGCTGCGGCCGTGGGAGCTGATGCTCGGAAAGCTCGTCCCCTTTGCGCTGGTCGCGACGGCGGACATGGCGACGGTGATGGCGGTCATCCTGCTGTGGTTCCGGGTGCCGATGCAGGGCAGCTATGCGCTGCTGTTCGCGGCGCTGTTTCTCTTCCTGCTCACTTGCCTGGGCACCGGGCTGCTGGTCTCGACGGTGTCCCGCACGCAGCAGCAGGCCCAGATGACGACCTTCTTCATCATGCTGCCCTCGATGCTCCTGTCGGGCTTCATGTACCCGATCCACAACATGCCCGAGTGGCTGCAACTCACGACCTACGCGATCCCGCTCCGGTACTTCCTGACCGTCATCCGATCGGTGATGCTGAAGGGGAGCGGGGTGGGTGAGCTGTGGCCGGAGTTGGCGGCGCTGCTGGCCTTCGCGGTGCTGCTCGTCGCCGCCGGGGCGGCGAGCTTCCGCAAACGACTGCAGTAGCCGCCGCGCCGTCAGTCCGTTGGGGCGGCCAGAGGAAACCGCGCTCGGGCCACGGTGCAGCCTTGCTCCCGGAGGAGCGAGAAGTCCCCCCCCAACTGCTCTTCAGCCAGGAGCCCCACGAGCCTCAGCCCGAACTTGCCGTCCTGGGGCCCCGGGAGCGGGAGCTCGCTCGCCCCATCGTCCCGCACCTCCAGCAGCGCCTCGCCGTCGGTAACCCGGAAGCACACGTGAACAGCTGTGGGGGCCCCGTGATGGAGAGCGTTGCTGACCAGCTCTGCCGTGATGAGCGCCAGGGCGGAGGCGGCGCGCGAGGTGACCGGGCGCTCGTCGACCGTGACCTCGAAGCGCACCCCTTGCCGGCTGGTCTGGAGGTCCTGGGCAAGAGCCCGGATCAGCGGCCCGGCCTGGACCTCGGTGACGTCCTGATCGGCTCGAATGCCCTCGTGGACGGCCGCCAGCGCGCGGATCCGCCGCGCCGCCGCGCCCAGCGCCTCGCGACACGCCGGGGTCTCGGCGGCAGCCTGGAGGGCCAGCAGGTCGGACGCCACCTGCAGGTTGTTCTTGATCCGGTGGTGCGCTTCGCGCAGCATGAGACCCAGTTGCCGCTCGCGAACGGCCCGTTCCTCCTCGACGCGGAGGGCCTCCGTGAGGTCCCGGACCACCACAATGCCCATGTCGCGACCGCCCTGGGGCTCCCGGAAGACGGTGATCGACACCTCGGCGG
>VGFB01000544.1 GCA_016869015.1 Armatimonadota bacterium | reverse complement strand
TCCGGAACTCGAGAGCCTCAAGCCCTCTCCGGATGTGCTCGTTCCGATGGAGGAGCCGCCAGATCAGCTGGGTCGAGTAGTTCTCGAACATCAGCGCCACCAGGCCCTTGTCGAGGCCCAGGTAGCTGTTGCCGATCCACGGCCGATCACCCTCGGCCTTCGTCAGGAAGCTGTAAGCGTCGTACAGCCCGTACTTCCCCACGAGCCCGGGGATGGTGTACATGTACTCCAACGCCGCGGCCGATTCCGTGGGGGTGAACGGCAGGAAGGCCAGGGCGCCGTAGGTGGCCACCGTCCCGTCCAGCAGGAGCACGCTCTCATCGGCGCCGTCGTGACCCGCCGGTAGCGATCCGTACTTGCCGCTGTAGACGTTGGTGGGGCTCATGCCGGCCGACATGCCCCAGGAGTTCTCCCCCAGACCTTTGACCTCATCCCCCTTGTCGATGGCGTACTGCCGAGCCGCCAGCGCGGCGGTGCGCGAGTTGGCGAACCAGTCGCGCCCCTCGCGGTCGACGAGGTTCCGGAAGTCGATGAACGCGTGGGTCCACTGGTACGTGAAGGCGGAGCCGGTGAAGCAGAAGATCATCTCATCGCCCTTGTAGCGGGCCCTGGACGTCGCCATGCTGTAGTAGGAGTCCGCGCCGGTGCGGAAGTCCGGGTTCGGCGCGCCCGCGCCCAGGATGTACAGGAAGAGGTGCTCGCTGTAGGCCGCCCAGCCGCCGAAGAAGCCCTCCTCGTTCCTTCCGCCGTACGGCTCCTCCGGCGGGGCGTCCTCGGGGAAGCAGGCCAGGTACGGGTGCTTGGTGTCGGGGTTGGTGAACCACTTCCAGTCCGCCCTCGCGTACAGCTCCTCCGCCAGCGCCTTCACCTCCCCGCCGAAGTACTCGCCGGCAATGAGGGCGCCCAGGATCATCGTCCCCGTGCTGGCATTGCTCAACTCCACCCCGGGCGCGTCGTTCCAGCCCCGCCGGCCGGAGTCCGGGTCGACAAAGTGGTAGTAGAACCCGCGGATGTGCTTCAGTTCCCGAAGCGTCTTCAGGGCGAGGACGGTCCGCTTGTAGCCCTCCTCACGGGTGATCCAACCCCGCTCCACACCGATGACGATCGCGGCGAAGTAGAAGCCCTGTGATTCGATCGGGATCGGCGAGTAGACCCCGAGGCCGACGTAGTCCCCGCAGGTCAGCCCGTAGGTCGGGCTGCCGGGATCGGAGACCCACTCCTCCCAGAAGAAGCCGAAGCAGCCCCGCAGCTCCCGTTCCATGAGCGGAGTCAGCGGGTGCGGGTCCTCGACGACCGGGAAGTCCGGGGTGTCGGGCAACGCTGCAGCCGGGAGGGTGCAGAAGGCGGCAATGAGGGAGGTTGCCAGGCAAGGTCGCACGGGAGGGCCCTCCGCCTCGAGACCGGAGCGGCGCGGCACCGGTGGGGTGGTTGTCCTCGGCCGCTTCACCCGGCGAGGCCGAGGGCCCTTCTCCAACGCCCTACCACGTCACGCCGGCCAGCCACGCGTCGAAGTCCTTGAGCGGCGGATGGAGCTGCCGCAACCCGGGGAGGTCCGCCTCGTAGCCGTGGTCGATGAACCACTCGCACATCGTCGCCCAGTCCGGGTTCAGGCCACGCATCTCCTCCAGCGTCGGCGACTCCACGAACTGCACCGGCCGGCCGACGGCCTGCGTGAGGCTCTGGGCGTAGCCGGCCATCGTCCGCTCGTCGCCCGCCAGCTCGACAGCCCGCCCGATCCACTCCTCCGGGTCGTCGAAGGCCATTGCGCCGAAGGCGCCGATGTCATCGGTCGCGATCATCTGGAGCCGGGTGTCCGGGTGCACGGACAGCGCGAACGTCCCGCCCACAATGGCCTGGCGGTTGTCGGGCATCAGCAGGTTCTCCATGAAGAACACGGGGCGGAGAACCGTGGTCCGGAGCCCCAGGCCGGCGATGTACTGCTCGAGCTCCCACTTGCTCTCGAAGTGCGGGATGCCGGTGCCGCGCTCGGCCCCACCGACCGAGCTGTAGACGAAATGCTGCACACCGGCCGCCTGAGCAGCATCGGCGAGGTGCCTCCCTTGCTCGATCTCACTCTCCGGGCCGTGCTCCCATGTGTCCTGCACGGCGAACACGCCTCGGCATCCGGCCACGGCGCGCTCCACCGAGGCGCGGTCCTTCAGGTCCCCCGGCACAACCTCCGCCCCCAGGCCGGTGAGCGCCTGGGCCGCGGGCCCTTCCGGCTTGCGCGTCAGCGCCCGGACCTTCCAGCCGCGGGCCAGCAAGTGACGAGCGACAGCTCCGCCTTGGCGCCCGGTCGCTCCGGTCACCAGTGCCAGCTTGTCTTGGCTCGACATGGCCATCCACTCCTTTCATCCGCCCCTTCAAGGTGAGAACACGCCCAAGGAGCCGGTAGCCTCAAGGTCGGCCAGAATGGAGCCCGTGGCGGGGGGCACAGACCCTTACGCCCGAGAAGCGCGCCCAGGAACCACCACGTCTCCTCTGGGGGGAACGGCGCAGACGGGGAAGTAGATCCAGCCCTCCTGCCGCATCACCGGGTCGTCCCCCGGCGGGTGGAGTCCCGGCTCACCGCCCTCCGTACCGGTTCCCGGCACAGTTCCAGGCCTCTCCGCCCCCAGCGCAGTGCAGCAAGGCCGTCTCGGTCGCCTTCCCAACCGCCGACATCCCAGCCAAGGTAGAGGGTCCCCCTCGTGACGTCCATTTCGCCGCCTCGCTCGCCTGCCAGGCTCGGGCACGTTGTAGGAGCGGCTTCAGCCGCGACGCCGTCACGCTCAGTGGGCGGCCGGACCGACGACATCGCGGGTGAAGCCGCTCCCACAACGGTCCGCGTCACGCCGGGGGGAGCCTTAGGGCCTCTCCGCAGCCGCCCAGTCGCGACGCTGCCAGACGCGGACGTAGTCGAGGACGAAGTCGTCGGGCAGGCCCTCGCCGGTGAGGTCGTTGCCGCCCCAGCCCCCGCTGACCGCGGTGAAGAGGATGTACTCGGGCACACTCGCGACGCGGGGATCCTCCCACTCGCCCACCGGCTCACCGTTGGCGTACCAGGTGGCCTTGCCGGGGCCCCACAGCAACCCCGCGGTGATGAAGCCCTCGCGGTCGGGCTGAGCGTAGATGCGCTCGGTGCCGTTGGACTTGTGCTCGTCCCCGTAGCCGTCCCAGTGGGAGGCGATGTTGTAACGGTTCGGCCCGTAGCGGGTCAGGTACTCGAGAATGTCGAACTCCATGCCGCCGTCGGAGGTGCTTTCGCGGGCGGGCCCGGCGTCCGCTCCGCGGTCGGGCATCATCCAGAACGCGGGCCACAGGCCCGGCGCAGTGGGGAGCTTCATCCGGCACTCGAAGTAGCCGTACCGCTGCCGGAACTTGCCGATGCTCGTCAGGAAGCCGGTCGCCCAGTCCGTTTCGGGCTTCGCCGGGTCGTCCTCCGCGTGGCCGCGCTTCTTCTCGAAGCGCAACCGCAGGACGCCCTCACCCAGGATCACATTGTCCCGGCTGAAGTGGGCGCGCTTGTCCCAGTAGTTCGGGTAGTAGATCGACCAGCGCGTCTCGTCGAGAGCCAGCCCGTCGAACTCCTCGGCGAGGGTCTGCGTCCAGTCGCCCTCCGCCGGGGGGCGCTTGCCGAGCCAGTCAGGCACGGTCGGTCGCGGCCGGGAGGCTCTGACGCTCAGGTCCAGAACCCGTTCGCCCTCACCGAGGGCGCTGACCGCGATGCCGCTCACACGGTCGCTCTCGAAGGACGAGCCGCCGGACTTCGGCCCGCCCGTGCCCCCGAAGACGGCCGGTGGTCCGGCGAAGGGCACCGTCACCTTGGCCACCTGACCGGGAGGAGTGGCCTCCTCGGCGGTCACCCACTCGCCCGGCCGGCCGGGGTTCTCCAGTCGCGCCCGCAGTGTGAGCGGCGCCGTACCGGTGTTCTCGCCCGAGACCTTCACCTGCAGCCAGTCGCGCAGGTCCCACATCCCCACCCTGGGCTTCAGGAGCACCGACGCCTCGGGCGCATCAGCCGGGAAGGTCACGATCCAGCCGCGATCCCCGAACTTGTTGTAGATCGTCTGCGCCTGCGCGCCGCCTCGAGTCTCCACCTGCGTGGTGGCCTCCACATCCGTAGCGCAGGGGACTATGTCGCCCTTCGGCGGCTTCGTACGGATCTGATCCGGATCGACGGGGGGCTTCTCGCCCGGCGCTCCGCCGGCCACGAGGGACTCGATGCGGAAGGCTTGCTCCTGCTC
>VGFB01000543.1 GCA_016869015.1 Armatimonadota bacterium | reverse complement strand
CCTCCATGCGGACGCCCGGCTCCACCTGGAGGCTGACCAGCTTCCTCGCCACGTCCCCGACGCGCTCCTCGTGGAGGAGCTGCGGGTCAAGCTCGCACTGCGCTGCCAGGTCCACCCCCAGGAAGGCCAGCCACCAGGCCCGCAGTTCCTCCCGCCGCTGCGCCCACGCCTCCGGCGTCGTGATCGGCCGGCCCGCCGCGTCCACCAGCAACGGCGCAAGCGTCGGCGCGTCGTCGGGAAGCACCGCCGGCGGCGTCTGCACCTCGGCGATCCACGGCAACGGCGCCGCGGGCACGGCGGCCGCCAGTGCGCCGACCAGATGCACGTGCGGCGTCATGCGTCACCTCCCAGGAGCGCCGCCCCATACGCGGCCACGGGCGGCTCGCCGTGCATGGCCAGATACTCGGCGTCAAGATGGCACCCGAACGACGTGACCCGCCGGAAGCCCTTCGCCGCGTAGGACTCGAGATCGGCCGCCAGCACCTCCGGGTGCCAGGGAACGGCCACTGCCGGGCGCTGCCAGCCTGAGTGCCGCGAAGCGTCCATCCAGTACTCCAGCACCTGCGCGTGCTCGTCCATGCTGTAGATCTCGATGGCCGCGTCGAGAGCGTCCAGCGCCCGCGCGTGGGCCTCGATGGTGCGGTCCGTGAGCGGCCGGTCCCAGCGGCGCTCGATGGGCGCGAACTCCAGGAACACGCCCTCCGCGGGCCTCACCTGCGTCGGCGGCGTGAGGGTCGCGTGGTAGACCAACCCGGCCACGCGCGCCTGCGGGTCCCACTGGCGGAGGGCCGCCAGGATGGCGTTCGTGGTCAGCAGCGTCTGGTCCGCATCGTTGAGCCCCCGGCACTCCGGGCACTGACACCACGGCTTCCCGTCGTCGCTCCAGAGGTAGTACCGGTGCGTCGTGGGGGTCAGCGCCTCGCACACCCGCACGGCGTTCTCGCCCACGATCTCCAGCGCGCTCGCGTGGCTCGGGCAGAGGTTCCACTCCGGCACGCGGGTCCCGCTCTCATCCATGCGGAACAGCTCGGGATCGCGCTCGAACAGACCCCGGGGCAGCAGCTCCTGCATGGCGTGCATCTCATACTCGATGTCGAGTCCGCACTCTGCGAACCGCTCCCGGCTCGCCTGCCCGACCTCGGTCCGCAGGAACTCGGTGATCTCCGACGGCCCGCGGGCGGTGTGGTAGCCGATCACGTTCAGCCCGGCCGCAGCCATCCGCTCGGGCCAGTCGGGCAGCGTGAGATCGGGCGGTATCAGCACCAGACCACGCGCCCTGAAAGGCTGCTCCAACACCGGCGTCTCTCCTCTCCGGATGGAAATCCCCGTTCCCGTAGTCGTGGGTCGGGACTCCCGTCCCGACGCCGTTCCGCGGACTCCCGTTCAGGGCCCGCCGGGCGGGCCCAACTCATCCGGGATCACGAAGACGGCGTGCGAGACGCGCCCGCCCTTGGGGCCGGGGCCCTTCACCAGGAAGGTGAGGGTGTACTCCCCGGCCTCCGGCGGTGTCGCGCGCAGGCGCACCAGCTCCCCCGACATTGGCCGGCTGACCTCCTCCCGCAGCGCCTCCGTGCCGCCGGGGGCCGTGAGCCGCCACTCGCCCGGCTCGCCCCAACTCCCGCAGATCGCGTAGATCGAGTGCGGCTTGCCGGCCTGCTCCGGCGGCACGGTGAGCTTCCACTCCGCCCCTTGGTCGGGCGCGTCGCCCGCCTCGTTCTGCCCGAACTCGAAGGCCGGGTACTGCTCGCCCGCCGGGTTCCAGAAGCCGTCCGGGCTCACGCCGTAGGCGCTGACCCCCGTGCCCATCGCGACCCGGTCCGCGAACTCCCCCAGCAGGCGTCGCGTCGCGTGCGACGTCCGCGCGTCGAGGTCCTGCCGCCGGCGCCACTCGAGCAGTAGCGCCTCCGCGCGATCCCGTTCGAGCTCCGCGTGCCGCGACCACAGCGTCTCAGCCAGCCGTGGGTCGTTCGCGACCAGCACCAGCTCCGCGGCCTCCAGGCGCCCCAACTCCACGCGCGAGCCTTCCAGCCTCAGCGGCTCCAGCCCGGCCTCCGCCACCCGCCACGCCCCGTTCGGCTTCAGCCAGGGCAACTCCGGCAGCTCCACGACGACGCCCTCGCGCGGCCGAACGCGGCAGGCGGTCTTCTCCTGCGTGTAGTCCTCGTTGCAGCAGACGATCAGCGCCGCCTCGGGCCCGGTCAGGAGCGTCCGCACCCATACCTTCTCGTCAGACGAGGTCGCGAGGCTCGTCGGGTGCGCCAGGGCCACGAGCGGCGCTACCGCGTCAATGGCTCGGTAGCAGCGCCCCATCTCTCGCCAGAGGTCCGGGTAGTCCCGCGTGCCGTGCGCGACTCCCTCGTTCCACTTCTCCGTGCAGTGGATGTAGTTGTAGAGCCCCCGCGCCCCGGCGCCCAGCGCGTAGTGGATGCTCAGCCGCAGCTCCTCGGCGGTCGGCGGACGCGCGAAGCGCTTCTTCTCCAGCGCCGCCGGATCGGTGGGCTCCAGGTAGTACGTCTCGAAGGTGAACGTCATCGGGCGCGGGCCCGTCCCGTATCGGGCGGTCTCGACGCACTCCCGCACCATCCTCAGGTCCTGCCCGATCACCAGCGGGTAGCAGTCGGGGTTTGTGACGTCCGCCAACTGCCCGTAAATGTAGTAGTTCGCCGGCTTGTAGGTCAGGTTCACGGTAAGGAAGATCGGCTTGCCGGGGTCGAGATCGCGGCAGACCTGACAGCGCCGCTCAAGCTCCATCGCGTGGTACCCGATCCGCTTGTCGGCGGGCCACTCATCGGCGTGGAAGTAGTCCTGGCAGTCAGGCTCGTCCATCAGGCAGTACGCCCACAGGCCCGGGTGCCCGATCATGTGCTCGGCGGGCGGCGCGTCGCCGATGATGTTCACGCCCCGCATCCGCAGCGTCGCCTGCGAGTCCAGGTCGCCCTTCGTGAAGCGCCCGAAGTTGTTGTGACCGTTGCAGCCGTTGCGCGCGAACTCCTCGAAGTCGCCGTACCCATACGTCCCGAGCGGCACCCAGCCGTCGTAGGTCCGCACGCTGCAGGCGACCTGTCGGTCGTCGACCTCCACGGAGTACGTGTGGTAGGAGCCCTCCGCGAGCGGCTGAGGCAGCTGCAGCTGGATGGGGGATACGCCCTGCGAGAAGCTGGGGTCCAGCAGCTTCGCCTCGACCGGTTGGCCATCAAGCAGCACCCGCCTCAGCTGATGCGGCTTGCGGTCGAGAGCCTCCACAACGAGGAACACGCCGTCCATCGTCTCGGTGAAGCCCACCGTCTCGATGCGCACCGACGGAGGCTCGGGCGTCACCGAGGCCTCCAGCGTCTCACCGCCCTCGAAGGCCACGCTCAGCGTCGCGGCTTCGGTCAGGGGCTCACGCAACCGAACCGCGATCTCGCCCACGGCCCCCGGCGGCAGCGGGCTCGGGAGAAGCCGCCACCAGACGACCGAGTACTGCTCCCGCAGCTCGGGCAGCGGCGTCCCGTTCAGCCGGAACTCGCTCGGCTTCAGCGGACGGTCGCCCTCGTTGCGCACGTAGGCCTTGATGAACCCGGCGGCACGGTAGTCCTCGGAGAAGAAGGACTGGATGTCTTTGGCGCCCTCGAACCACGAGTACGGCGTCCCGCGGTCGGGCTCCCAGTAGGCGAACTGCAGCGCAGGCGCCGCGTGTGCCCAGGCCGCGCAGCCGGCCGCTGCCAGGGTCGCGAAGCAGCGTGACATCAATCGGCCTCCTGAATCGAGAAGGGGACAGACGCTCGCCCCCTTCGCGAGGCGGCAGCCTGTCCCCTTCGTCCTCGACCGGCTCGACCCTACTGCCCGATCACTTCGCGCGCCGCCACGAGCACGGCCTCGTAGTTCGGCTCCGAGGCGACCTCGGGCACCAGCTGCACATACCGCACGATGTCATCCGCGTCGACGATGATGACCGTCCGCGCCAGCAGCCCCAGCTCCTCGATCCACAGCCCATATGCCTCGGCGAAGGAGCGGTGGTAGTAGTCGGAGGTCATCGTGAGGTTCTCGACGCCCGCGGCCGCGCACCAGCGCCCCTGCGCCGGAGGCAGGTCCATCGAGATCGTCACGATCACCGCGCCCTCGCCCAGTCCGGCCGCCTCCTCGTTGAAGCGGCGCGTCTGCAGATCGCAGATGCTGGTATCCAGCGATGGGACGACATTGAGGATGCGCGTCTTGCCCGCGTCGCTCGCGAGCGTGTACTCCGAGTC
>VGFB01000542.1 GCA_016869015.1 Armatimonadota bacterium | reverse complement strand
CGTACCGCCGACCGCCGATCTCGTTGGAGTACGGCCAGGGCACCACCTCGGCGATCCGCAGCCGCTTCACCTCGCCCGGCGCGAGTTCCGGAACGCCCTCGGCCACGTCCGTCACCACACACACCGCGTCCCTCTCGCCCCGCGCCCGGCCGCTCGCCAGAATGGGCGGCCGCGTGCGGGGCCGTACGGGGATCGGCATCACCGACGAGATCTCCGGATCCCGGTACAACAGCTCCTTCCCGCCATACACATCCATCAGGTACAGGCCATACCCCCGCTCGTCCTGCATCGGACCGTCGCAGTAGGAGGCCAGGTAGACCGTCTCCGACAGCGGGTAGGGGTCCATGTACCATCCGTCGCCCGGCGGAAGTCTCCAACCGGGCCGGTCCGGGCCCGGCGCCGCTCCCCCGTACTCCGGCCAGACGTCCGGGCCCGTCACCCGCGTGATGCACGCCGGATCATTGGGCCCCACCGCCCGGTCTACCAGCGCCACCGGGCCCGCGGCCAGGGTGTGGTGCCCCGAGGCAATCGTGATCAAGGTGTCGCTGTCGGGGATCGGTCGGGGGACGGTGAGCGTCACCGGGAAATCGAAATGTTGCTTCGCGTATGCATCGGCCCCCGTGCCGTCCGGCAGCACCGACCAGAGCGAGTGGATGTAGACCAGGCTGCGCTCGTGGTACTCCCAGTGGGAGTAGACGATGGAGCCGTCGTTGAGGACGCGCGGATACCAGTCGCCGTCCTTCGTGACGGCGAGCTGCCGGATGTCCGAGCCATCCGCCTCCATGGCGAAGAGGTTCGTGGTGGGCTCGTCCTTGTCGAGCTCGTTGCAGTTGATCTCAAACCCGCAGCGCTCCGACTCGAAGGCGATCTCCCCGCTGGGCAGGTAGCAGGGGTTCAGGTCGCTCCACTCGCCGCTCGTCAGCTGCCGCAAGCCGCCCCCGTCGATGCCCATCTCGTACAGGTGCAGCAGGCCGACCGTCCGGTGCAGCTCGAAGGTCGCCTGCCGGCTGAGCCAGCCCTCGGGCGGCTGATCGGAGGGGGACTGCGCGTAGGCGAACACGATCCGCCGCGCGTCCCAGTCGAGGTCGAGCCCGTGGACGTTGCCCGGGCCCAGACGGCCGCCCAGGACGTCCGTCGTAGCGGGCGCATCGAACAGGCCTCGGCCGAGGGCGAGCGTGTGGATGCTCCCGCCCGGCCGCGAGCCCCACGCGTGGTGGTTCACGTTGATGTCGGCGTAGCTCTGCTGGCTAAAGCGCTTCACGAAGAGCAGCCGCGCGAAGTCGAGTCGCGGGTCCGCCAGGGCGACCTCGCGCAGGGCGAGTCGCTGCTCCTCGCGCAAGGCGCGCCACTCCTCCACGGCCTCCGGGCCGCTCCGCAGGGCCGCGACGCGTTCCGCCAGCGCGGCCAGACGCTCCCGTCCCCGTCGCGCGGCTTCGGCGGGAGCTCCGGCCGCCTGCTGGTCGGCCAGAAGGCGCCGGCCGCGCTCGAAGCCCGCTTCCATCAGCCGGACCAGGCGCGCCATCATGTACGGGGCCGCGGCCGGGTTGCGCTCCCACAGGTCCCAGCGGATGTTCCGCCGACGGTCCTGCAGAGCCCACTCGGCGCGGACCATCTCCTCGAAGCTGCCCCACTCGCGTCGACCGCCGACGGGCGTCCCCTCCGGCTGTCCCTCCTCCCGCCAGCCATCGAGCCCCGCCGACTCCGCGAAGCGCGCAACCCTCCCCTCGCCGAGGGGCACCTCGTCGCAGCCCAACCAGGCCCAGGAAGGCGAGCTGTTGCCGTCCACAGCCCGGAAGAAGACGCGCCGACCGAGCAGATCGCCCGTGTCCCAGCGCATCGGCCGGCGCTCGTTGCTCATGGGAGGAGGAGAGCTGCGGAGGATCTCGAGGGTGCCGGCGTCCACGAGCTGGAAGGCGTTGAGCCCGGCGTCGCCCGTGGGGCTGTCGACGCCCATGCCCTGGAAGGCGTACTCGGCGGAGTCCACGGTGAACTCCGGCGAGCGCACCGCTCCGAGGCCCGACTCCCCTCCCGTCAGCGAGGAGAGGTAGGGCGGGCACTCCACGCGGCCGCCGTGGTACGTGAGCACCGACCATGTGGACGCCGCCGCCTCGACTTCCGTCACATACCGCGCCCCGGAGGGCCTCAGCTTCAGCCACTCGCCCCGTGACACGCCCTCCGGCTGCCGCTCCTCCGTCCAGCCCTCGGGCATCCGCCCCAGGCTCAGGCCTGCCAGCATCGGGGTGTCGCCGACCAGAACATCCGCCACGCCGAACCAGGCGAACATGGTCTCATCCCCCGCATCGACCGCGCGGAAGTACACGCGTCGACCGAGGTGCTCCACCACGTCCCACGTCACCGTCTGCATCGCGTCCTGCCGCGGAGGCGGCGCGACCCGCAGGGCCAGACCCGTCTCCCCGTCACAGAGGGCGAACCCGCTGGGGTACGTGATCGCGCCCCCCGGCTGGCCGCAGTGCCCGCAGATCGAGAACCTGATGAGATCGGCGTGAAGGGTGAAGGCCTCGGAGCGCACGGCGCCCACCGCCGCCTCGCCCCCGGCCAGGGACGACAGGTAGGGCGCAACCGCCCGCCCTCCGCCGTCGCGCTCAATCACGCCCCACGTCTGGGCGTGACCGGCCGCCAGGGGAAGCACTGCGAGAAGCGCGACCATCGCTGCTCCGTGGGGGGTCTGAACGCGCGCTCAGACCTTGGACTCCGGACCTCAGACTCCGACCGCGCCCATGCGCCGGAACTTGGCATACCGCTCGGCCAGTAGCTTCTCCGGAGACAGCCCGTCCAGCTCGGCGAAGGCCGTGAGGGCGGCGGCCTTGAGCGCCTGAGCGGCGGCGGCGGGATCGCGGTGCGCGGCGATGGGGGGTTCGGGCACGATCGCGTCAATGACCCCCAGGCCCAGGGCGTCCTGGGCGGTGAGCTTGAGCGCCGCCGCCATGTCCTGCTTCTTGTCGGCGTTGCGCCACAGAATCGCGGCGCAGCTCTCGGGAGCGATGACCGAGTAGTAGGCGTGTTCCAGCATCAGCAGCCGGTCGCCGACGCCGATGGCGATCGCTCCGCCGCTTCCGCCCTCGCCGATTACGATGCACACGATCGGCACGGGCAGGTCGAACATCGCTTGCTGGCAGGTGGCGATGGCCTCGCTGATCCCGCGGCTCTCGGCCTCCTCGAGGCAGTCGGCGCCCGGCGTGTCGATGAGCGTGAGGATCGGTCGGCCCCACCGCGCCGCGAGCTCCATGACGCGCAGCGCCTTCCGGTAGCCCTCCGGCCGCGCCGCGCCGAAGTTGCGTCGGCGCCGCTCGGCCGCCGAACGGCCCTTCTGATGGCCGATCAGCGCGATCGCCCGCCCGTCCATGCGCGCCAGACCCGCCACGATCGCCGGGTCGTCCCCATACCGGCGGTCGCCCCTCACCTCCAGGAACTCCTCCGCGGCCAGCTCGGCGTAGTCGAGGGCATAGGGCCGCTTCGGGTGGCGCGCAATCTGCACCTGATCCCAGGCGGTAGCCTTCTTGAACGCGGCCGCCACCTCCCTCCGCAGCTTCTCGGCTTCCGCTTCCCAGCGGGACAGCTCCTCAGCGCACTCCGCGCCGCCCGCGGCGAGCTTCCGGAGCTGCCCGACGCGCTCCTCCAGCTCCTCCAGGTCTCCATCCAGGCCCACCAGAGGGCTCTCTGCTTCCCGGTTCATGAGGCAGTCCACAGTCCGGAGTCCACAGTCCACGGCAACGGCAGGCACGGCAGCACCCACCCTCACGACCACCAACCCCAGACCCGAGACCCCAGACCCGAGACCCGAGACCCCAGACCCGAGACCGCCGTTACCCCGCCGCCCACCGGATGATCTGGGCGAGAGTCGAGCGCAACTCCGGACGGGGAACGATGGCGTCGATCATCCCGTGCTCGTGCTGGTACTCGGCCGTCTGCACGTCCGGGCGGATCTTCTGGCGGGTCACCTCGATGACGCGCGGGCCCGCAAACCCCAGTCGAACCCCCGGCTCCGCCAGGATGATGTCACCCAGGAAGGCGTAGCTGGCCGTCACGCCGCCATAGGTTGGGTCCAGGAGCACGGTGATGTACGGTACCCCGGCGCTCCGCAGTCGCCCGGCCGCCCCGGAGGTCTTCGCCATCTGCATCAGCGAGATGAGGCTCTCTTGCATCCGCGCGCCCCCGGAGGCGCAGAACACCACCGTCGCCAGCCGCTCATCCGCCGCCCGCTCGAGGAGCCGG
>VGFB01000541.1 GCA_016869015.1 Armatimonadota bacterium | reverse complement strand
CAGCCGCCCGAGGCGGCCGCGAGCCTGGCGTGGCGGACGGGCGGGCGACTCCATCGCGTGTTGCCCCGCTTCGGGCTGGCGGTCCTGGAGCTGCCGGCGGGTGTCGATGCCCCGCAGGCCGAGTTCGCGCTGTCGTCCGCTCCCGAGGTGGAGTTCGTCGAGCCGGACTGGATCGTGTACCCCGCGCGGCTGCCGCCCGATACCCGCTATGCGGACCAGTGGCACCACCCCCTGATCCGCTCACCCGAGGCCTGGGATGTGGCGACGGGGTCGAGGTCGACGGTGATCGCGGTCATCGATTCGGGGGTCGACCTGGATCACCCCGACCTCGCGCCGCAGATCTACACGAACGCGGGCGAGACGCCGAACAACGGCCTTGACGACGACGGGAACGGGTTCGTCGACGACGTGCGCGGGTGGGACTTCGACAGCGGGAACAACAACCCGTCCCCCTCTCCGAACGGCCGGGACGAGGACGGCGACGGCGACATCGACGGTCAGGTGACCCACGGGACCCTGGTGGCGGGGCTGGCCGCGGCGAGCAGCAGCAGCTTCGGCACGGTGGGGGTCAGCTGGAAGGCGCAGATCCTGCCGATCCAGGTCTTCCCGGACGACGGCGGCACGCCTGCCTCGGTCGTGATCGAGGGGATCGACTACGCGATCCTGATGGGCGCCGACGTGGCCAACCTCAGCCTGGGCGTTCCGGCCTATGTCGCGAGCTTCACGAAGCCGGTCCAACGCTGCCACGAAGCAGGCATCACGGTTGTGGCCGCCGCCGGGAACGGCGGCACGCCTTTCACCGGTGGGTCGTCGACGTGGTTCTCCCCGGCGTGCAACGACGGGCCGAACCTGGGGGTCGACAACTTCGTGCTGGGCGTCGCCGCGACGGACCAGAGCGACCGGCGGGCCTCGTTCAGCAACTGGGACGAGTCGGGCTACCGGTTCGTGGACGTGTCGGCGCCGGGGCTGGCGGTGTTCGGCCCCGGCTATCAGAACGATGCGTTCCCGGCGTTCAAGGCCTTCTTCGCCAAGGGTAACGGCACGTCGTTCTCCTCCCCGATCGTCGCCGGACTGGCGGCGCTGGTGAAGAGCCGCGAGCCGGGGCTGACCAACGACCAGATCATCCAGCGTATCCGCGAGACGGCCGACAACATCGACCGGGCGAACCCCGGCTACGTCGGCATGCTGGGGACGGGGCGCATCAACGCCGCAAGGGCGCTGGGAGTGGACCTGCCGCCCGCGCCGGTGGAGAACCTGACGGCGGAGGACACGGCCGGCGACCAGGGCGGCTCGATCACGCTACGGTGGCTGCGGTCGACCGATGATCCCAACGGCGCCGGGGACGTGACCGAGTACGTGGTCAAGCGGTCGGAGGAGGCGGAGGGGCCGTTCGACGAGTTGACGACACTGGCGGCCGGGCGGGACACGTACACCGATCGGCCGGTGGAGAACCACGAGGACTACTTCTACCTGGTCACGACGCGGGACGCGGGCGGACAGACGGCGGACTCGGAGGTCGCCGGTCCGGTGAGCGCGCGGGACGACACGCCGCCGCCGGTCGTCACGGAGGTTGGGGCGACGGACGAGCCCGACGACTCCGGCGGGGCCGTCCGGGTGACCTGGGAGGCCTACGCTGCGCCGGGGGACTTCGCCGGGTTCCGCATCTACCGCGCCGCGTTCAACTTCATCACGGTCGCCGGCATGACGCCTCTGGCGACCGTCACGGAGCCTGACGCGACCGCCTACGTGGATGCGGCGACCTCCGACGGCGTGGACTACTGGTACGCGGTGACGGCGGTCGATGGCGAACCGAACGAGCTACAGGACGTGCAGGCCGCCGGCCCGGTGCAGTCGTTCCCGAACCAGGGCATTGCCATCACCGCCGGGCTGCACTTCCTGGCGACGCCCATCGTTCCGGGAGACCCGGACCCCGCGGCGTTCTTCGGGATTGCGCCCGAGGCGCTGACGTACGTGCGGTACGATCCCGCGGCGCAGGCCGGGCAGGGGCAGTACATCTACTACCAGATGGCGCCGACCAGCCCGCTCATGCTGCTGGGCCTGGGGCGCGGCTTCTGGTTCCGCGCCGAGGAGAGGATCGTCGTCAACCCGACGGGCAACATCGCCCCGAGCGGCCCGTTCGGGATCGACCTGGAGCCCGGCTGGCGACAGATCGGGAACCCGTTCCTCGCGCCGATCGACTTCACGGCCGCCACGGTCGAGCAGGGCTCACTGGCGCTCGATCTGGCCAGCGCCGAGACGGCCGGGATCATGCGGCGGACGGCGTGGGCGTACAACTCCGGCGCCAACGACTATGAGCTGATCGACCGCGTGGTCGGCGGCTCGCCGCGCCGGATGGCGCCCTGGGAGGGCGTGTGGGTGCTGGTGATGCAGCCCTGTCGCCTGGTGTTCGACCGCGACGCGGGCACGAGCGCGGCGGACGCCATCGCGACCCAGCCGAACCGTCCGGACTGGCAGGTGCAGCTGATCGCCCGGAGCGGGGCGGGAGCCGACGCCGCCAACTACATCGGCGTGGCGGCGCAGCCGGAGCGACTCGCGGTCGCCTCGCCCCCGGCGTTCGCGTCCGGAGTCCGGCTCGAGCTGTCGGGCCGCGGCGGGCCGCAGGCGGCCGTGTTCCGCAAGCCGACCGCCGGCCGCCTGCAGTGGCGGTTCACCGTGACGACCGATGCGGCGGGGGACGTGACCGTGGCGACGCCCGACCTGAGCTCCGTGCCGCCCGAGTACAGCGTGGTGCTGACGGACCTGGGCACGGGCCGGCAGACTCAGCTGCGCACCGTCGCCTCTTACCGGTACACGGCGGACGGCCCCGGCGAGCGGCGCTTCGACCTGACCGTGAAGCCGAACACGGCGGCGCTGATGGTGTCGAGCCTGACGGCGACCCCGACGCGCCTGGGCGGGGCCGAGGTGCGGTTCCGGCTGACGGCCGACGCGAGCTGTGATGTGGAGGTCCTCAACGTCGCCGGTCGGCCCGTCCGCCGACTGGCGACGGCCAAGGATTATGTTGCCGGGCAGCAGGTGATCGTGTGGAACGGGCGAAATGAGAACGGTCTGGCGGCTCCCAACGGCACCTACCTCGTTCGGGTACGCGCTCGGTCGGCCGCCGGGTCGGTTGTGAACGCGCTGTCGAGGGCAACGATCCTCCGGTAGGGACGCCCCTCCAGCCGAACCTGACTCGAGAGGAAAGGGCTGAGGCAAGCATGATCCGAGGCCAGTGGCCGGCGGTCATCGTCGGACTAGCACTCATCGCACTAGCAGTCGCCCTCGGGGGCTGCGGCTCGGGGAGCGGCATCGGCGGCGGCAATCCGCCGCCCCCTCCTCCGCCTCCCCCCGCGGCCGGAACCGCCACGATCGACGGCGTCGTCGTCGATTCCCAGGTCCCAACCGTTGCCATCCCCGGGGCCCAGGTGGTCGTGGCCGCCGACGCGGCCGCCGACGCACCGGCGGCGGTCACGGACGGGGCGGGGCGGTTCAAGCTCCAGAAGCTGGCCGCGGGCGGGGTGCAGCTTGACGTGACGTTCCCCTCCACCGGAGCCTATCAGGCCATGCGCGTCACGGTGGACACGGCGCAGAAGACGACGACGTTCGTCACCATCGCCGCCCTGCGCGACGAAGCCTCGACCCCGACCTCCCTCGCGCTCTCCCCGACCCAGGCCCAAGTCGACGTGGGGGGCGAGGTGCAGTTCACCGCGCAGGTGCAGTCCTACGGCGTGCCGATGAACGTCACGCCCAGCTTCTCGCTGATCGGCGATGTCGGGACGCTCACCGCGTCGGGCCTCTTCCGGGCCGCCAAGGTCGGCACCGGCAACATCACGGCCTTCTTCCCGGGAGCAACGGCCGACGCCACCGTCCGGGTGACGGCGCCCGCGGCGCCCAGGCTGGGGACGCTGTCGGTATCGCCGGGGAGCCTCCCGGCGGAGGGCGGCAACGTCTACATCTCCCTGAGCACCACGGATGGCGACGGCATCGCCGGCGCGCTGGCCGAGATCACCACTCTCGGCAGGCCGACGATCCCGCGGGCGCTGATCCTGGAATCGGGCAGCCCGAAGGACGGCTCGTGGGCCACCATCTACCCCGTGCCGGCCAACAGCAACCCGATCGGCACCGACGGCGTGCAGTTGGAGCAGCGCTACAGTGCCCGGGTGCGCGTCACCGATAACAGCGGGGCGTCGTCGACGACGCAGTGGGCCGACTTCACGGTCGCCGGACTCGAACCGCCCC
>VGFB01000540.1 GCA_016869015.1 Armatimonadota bacterium | reverse complement strand
CTGGCGGGCACGGTGCTGGCGCTCTGCGAGGGACCGTTGCTTACGGCGGCCTCCCAGGAGCGAGTCGCCGGGGCCCTTGTGTCGGCTCGACAGCTTGCGGCCGACCACGCGGTGGGCCTGGAGGTCCCGGCCGCCGCATTGCTGGCCGTGACCGATCGGTTGGCCGAGGACGGAGAACGCCTCGAGCGCGAGACCGCGGCCCGGCACGCGCGTCATCGGCGGCGCATCGTGCTCCCCTTGGCGCTGGCCCTCGGCGTGCTGGCCGGCGCCGCGGCGGCCGTTGTCACGGCCTCCCGCGCACCGACGGAGGACTTCCTGGCCCGGTGCCTGAGAACGCGGGTCGTCGCCGGCGACCTCGTGCCTCAGTTCCAGGATGTGGTTCTGCCGCCCTTTGAGGCGGTGGAGAGGCCGGCGCCCGAAGCGCGTCAGTATGAGGAGATCGGCCTGGTGCTGGAGCAGTTGGCGAACGAGCCGGACGACGTCCGCGCGACCGATCTGCGACGCTTGCAGCCGCGGATCGAGGGACTCGACCTGATCGACTTCGCCGCCGGCGAGGCCGAGAAGCTGCGAGGGGCGAACCGTGCCGTCATGGCCGATGTGTGTCTGGTACTCGAGGAGCTGGCGAACCTATGAAGGGCCGGGTCTGGGTGACGGTTGGGGCGGCTCTCGCGGCGCTGGCCATCGTGACGACGGCCGGCTGCCGCAGGAAGGCTGAGCGCCAGTACGGCCTTGCCAACGCCCTGCGCGCCCAGGGCAAGCCCGAGCTGGCCGCGGAGGAGTACAAACGCCTGGCTGAGACCTTCTCTGAAGACCCGCTGGCGGCTACGGCCCACTACGAGTTGACCGTGCTGTACCGAGTCCATCTGGGCAAGCCCGAGGCGGCCCTCGAGCACTACCGCACCATCGCCGACCGCTACCCCAAGAGCCGCTTCGCCGATGATGCGCTCCTGTGGATCACGTGGATGGGACGCACCCGCAAGGACCTCGCCCTGATCCGCGAAGGCGTGAACCGCCTGGAGAGCGACTATGGTCGGAACCACTCGGCCTGCGCCCGCGCCCGCATCCAACTGGCAATCGCGCTGCTGGATGCCGGAAGCCCGGAGACGAAGGCCGTCTGCCGGAGCATCCTGCAGCGGTATCCCGATCAGCCCAACCAGTGCGCCCAGGCCCGGCTGATCCTCGGGCGAGCGTTGGAGAAGATCGACAGGAACGACGAGGCGGCCGCGAAGGAGTGGGAGAGCGTTCGCACGACCTACCCGGATACCGCCAGCGCCGTCGAGGCGACGCAGCGTTTGGGCTGGAAGTACTACGGGGAGAGCCGCACCGCCAAGGGCAAGCCCGCGACCGCTCCCCCGGGCAAGAAGCGCATCGAGGGAGTGCCCGCCTTCGCCCACCAGGGAGGCGGAGTTCAGACGACAACGCTCGAGGCGCTGGCCGTCCTACTGAAGCAGCGCAAGTCCGACGCGGACCTGCCGACGCTGATGGCCGTCTCCGGGGCAGCCTTCCAGTTCGTCTACGACCCCGAGAACCGCAGCGTGGGCTCCGCCGTCTTCGCCACGAACCCTCTGCAGGCCACGGCGGCGAGCTATAACTTCGTGGCTCTCGAGAGCTCCAGCAGCACCCCTGAAGAGGCGATGCTTAGCCTCTGCCAGTCCCTCGACCGCGGCCGACCCGCCATGGTTCCGCATACCGACGGCGATTGGGTGGTTGTGGTCGGCTACGATCAGGAGCAGAAGGCCTTCAGCTATGTCGGGCCGAGCGGTGACAAGACCCAGGCCTTCGACC
Organism: Armatimonadota bacterium; assembly: GCA_016869015.1. Lineage (GTDB taxonomy): Bacteria > Armatimonadota > Zipacnadia > Zipacnadales > VGFC01 > VGFC01. Next base: position 2,452 of record VGFB01000540.1, on the reverse strand, counting down.
AGTTCGCCGGGAAGTGGAAGACGGCCACCGACCAGGCGGGGGGGGCCCTGGACTCCTTCTACCAGTTCGCGCTTGGGCCCGCCAAGGGCCAGGTGAACTCCGCCCACGTGGTCCGTGAAGCGGCGCGACGCGGGGCGTCGTTATTGCTTCAGCGCAAGAACGTGCTGGGCTCCCCGGCCGGAGAGGCCGCCTACGAGGCCCTCATCTCCGACCTGGAGGCGCACGGCGCTGAGGAGATGCCGAACGACGCCGCGGACCTTGTGGCCTGGGCGGATGGCCCCCTGCTGGAGCTCCGCCAGAGCCGTACGGCGGCGGCTCAATTCCTGGAAGCGAGAGCGGGCGGGCTGCCCGAGCCGATGGCCGGCCGCGCCCGCTCGGCGGCAGCACTCTATCGGTCCCTGGCGGCGAAGCTCTCCGAACTGCACGACCAGTTCCCCAGGCCCCCCGAGAGCGCCGCGGCCGGAAGCAGCCAACCCGAGTACGCCGGAGCCGCGCTCTCCGCGGCCAAGCTCGCGCGCGAGGCCCTCGCCATCGACCGCGACGCCGCCAACCAACTGGCCGCCCTCGCCTCGGAGTAGCCCCATGCTCTTCTCGCGGGAGACGCGCAGGAAGCTCTCGGCGCTCCGTCGTCGCGGCCCCGACGAGGCGGAGGCCCCCTCGCCCGCCACGGCCTCCGCTCCCTCTCCCGAACCCGCCGACCCGCCGATCCGCACCCCTCCCCCAGCGCCGCTCGCCGGCGTCCCGGTCCCGGTCGAGGCGCTGTTCCCCGGCGAGGCCGTCGAGGGTGACTTCGGCGCCTGCTACATCATGCAGCCGGCCCTCGCCGACGCTCGGATCGCCGAGGCCGCCGAAGCGGCGTTGCGCCGGTTCACCGAGGCCGCGGCTCCGCGCCACCTGGCCTTCCTCGACATCGAGACCCTCGGTCTGGCCTCCCTGCCGATCTTCCTCGTGGGTGTGTTGCGGTACGCCGGCCATGGCCTGCAGCTCACCCAGATCCTCGCGCGGGACTTCCCTGAGGAAGCTCCTCTCCTGGCGGAGACGGCGGGGACGCTGCAGGGCGTGGAGGCGCTGTTCAGCTACAATGGGGCGAGCTTCGACCTGCCCTTCCTGCAGGAGCGCGCCCTCTATCACGCCGTAGACTGGTGGGTCGAGGCTGAGCACATCGACCTCCTGAAGCCTGCGCGGCGGCGCTTCCGCGGGCGCCTCCCTGACTGCCGTCTGCAGACGCTTGAGACCCACCTCTGCGGCCGGCTGCGGCACGACGACATCCCCGGGGCGGAGATCCCCCGCCGTTACCAGGACTTCGTCCGCACGGGAGACGCTCGCCTGCTGGAGACGGTCATCCGGCACAACCAGCTGGACCTCCTGACCCTCGCCGAACTCGTGCCCCACTGCCTCGACTGAACAGCCCCGGCGGGAAGGGCCCCGCACGGGGTCTCGCGAACCACCCTTGGTCGTCACGCACCGATCCGGAGGACCCAAGATGCCAGACAAGCGGGACACGCTGGAGCGCATCGTCGACTCGGGGATCACTGCCGTCATCCGCGCCAGGAGCTCCGAGCACCTCATCAGCGTCGTAGAGGCCATCAAGGCCGGTGGTGTGGAGTGCATCGAGGTCACGATGACCACCCCGAACGCCCTGGCCGTCATCAACGAAGCGGCTCGCCGTTTCGGACATGAAGCGGTCATCGGGGTCGGCTCGGTGCTCGACGCGGAGACGTGTCGCGCCGCCATCCTGGCGGGCGCCGAGTTCGTAGTCGGCCCGACCCTCGACCTGGGGGTCATCCAGATGTGCCGCACCTATAGTAAGCCCGTCATCCCCGGCGCCTTGACGCCCACGGAGATCCTGACGGCCTGGCGAGCGGGAGCCGACCTCGTGAAGGTCTTCCCGGCCGGGGTCGTCGGTCCGGGCTACTTCAAGGACGTTCTGGCGCCCCTGCCGCAGGTGAAGCTCGTGCCCACCGGCGGCGTCGATCTGGACACCGCCGGGGACTTCATCAAGGCCGGGGCAGTTGCGCTCTGTGTGGGGAGCGCGATGACGCCCAAGGACGCGATGGCCGAGGGCAAGTGGGACGTCCTCACCGACCTCGCCGCCCGGTTCGTGGCGGCCGTGAAGTCGGCGCGGGGGTAGATGCCGCGAGCGCCGCACGCCGGACCCAAACCGGAGGGGCAGCATGTCAAAGACCCGCTGGGGCATCATCGGCACGGGCATGATCGCGAAGGTGCTGGCGGACGCCGTCAACGCCACGGACCTCGCGGAGCTGGTGGCCGTCGGTAGCCGCGACGAGGCGCGCGCGCAGGCCTTCGCGGCCGACAAGGGCGCCCGCAAGGCGCACGGCTCCTACGAAGCGCTCTTCGCGGACCCTGAGGTCGAGATCGTCTACAACTCGCTCCCCAACTCACTGCACTGCGAGTCGACGGTCCAGGCTGCCGAGGCCGGCAAGCACGTTCT
>VGFB01000539.1 GCA_016869015.1 Armatimonadota bacterium | reverse complement strand
GGTCCTGGCGGCGGGGGGAACGCTGGCCCTGACCGCGGTGCTCACGTTCACCCTCGCTTGCGACGAGCGCCTGTGGCGAAGCACGCCCGCCGCCCGCGCCCCTCGCTCGATCCGCGGGGTCCGACAGCGCGCCGGCGGGGGCCATCGGGTTCCGTGGCCGGACCCCGACATCTACCCCCGACTGACCGACGGCGCCCGGGTGGCAATCATCGGCGCCGGCCCGGCGGGGACGTTCAGCGCCCACCTGCTACGTCGGCACGCGGAGCGGCTGGGGCTGAGCCTGCGAATGACCATCTTCGACGCGAAGGACTTCACGCAGCCGGGCCCCCGGGGCTGCAACATGTGCGGCGGGGTGGTTGCCGGAACGCTGCTGCGCCGCATGCGGGAGTCGGGCCTCACTCCGCCGGCCAGCGTGGTCCAGTCGATCGTCGACGGCTTCCAGCTCGACACGATCGCCGGGAGTCTCCGCCTGCACACGGCGGACCCGGACGAGGAGATGGCCACCGTCTTCCGCGGCAACGGGCCGCGGCACACCATCCCGATCGGCAACGTGAGCTTCGATGACTACCTGCTGGAGGCTGTGGGAGGGCCGGACGTGCAGCTGATCTCCGAGCCCGTGACCGACCTGGCAATCCCCGCCGACGAGGCGGACCCGGTCCGCGTCACCTTTGGACGCGGGCCGCATCGCGCGGAGCTCGAGGCCGACGTGGTGATCGGCGCCTTCGGACTGGGCGGACGGCTGGCCCGACGCGTCGAGGAGCTGGGGTTCGGGTATCGAGCGCCGGAGACGATGATTGCTTGCCAGGCTGAGCTGCTGGTGGATGAAGAGCACATCCGCGAGCGTCTCCACGGCGACATTCAGATCATCAACATCGGTCTGCCGGACGTGGCGTTCCTGGCCCTGATCCCCAAGCGCGAGTTCCTCACGCTGACGATGGTCGGGTATCGGGACATGGGGCTGGCGGACCTCCACGCCGCGCTCGAGCACCCGACGGTGCTATCGAAGCTGCCAGCCGACTGGGAGATGCCCCGCCGGTTCTGTCACTGTCACCCGCGCGTGCCCACGGGGGACTCCGTGCATCCATACGCGAACCGCTTCGTCATTGTGGGAGATGCCGCGTGCTCGCGGCTGTACAAGAACGGACTGGAGTCGGCGTTCAACACGGCGGCCTTCGCCGCGCACACGATTGTCCATCGGGGGGTCTCGGCGGCGGCCTTCGAGGAGCACTACCTGCCGGCGTGCCGCCGGGTCATCATGCGGGACAACGCCTACGGCGCGGCGCTCTTCCGCCTCAACCGCTGGGCGGCGCGGCACCGTTCGTCGGCGCGGGCGGTCTGCTCGCTGATGGAGGAAGGGCGGGGGCCGGTCGATGAGCGGCTGCGGGCGGCCGCCTGGGCTCTCTTCGCCGGATCGCTGCCCTACCGCTGGATCCTGCGGCAAGTGCTCAGCCCGCGGGTCGCCGGGCCGGTCCTGGTCCGGACGCTCGTAGAGGCGGTTCGCCGCCGCATCGCGCCCGAACGGGACTAGGCGGCCCTTTGGGCTGGCGCGCTACGCGCGGACGGCAACGACGACGGCGCGGCTCGGGCGAGCCGCAGGCGCGGGAACGAACAGCAGCACGGCTCACCGACCGCCGGCCTCCCGGCTACGTCTCGGCGGCCACTGTCACGCGCACCTTCGCCGGGCGAATTACCCGGCCGTTCAACTGGTAGCCCTTCGCCCGCTCGGCGACGATGACGTTGGGGGGGAGCGCGGCTGAAGGCTCCTTCTCGACGGCGTCGTGCAGGTGAGGGTCGAAGTCCTGGCCCAAGGCCTCGATCCGTGCCACCCCGTGACCCGCCAGGACCGTCTGCAGCTGCGCGTAGATCATCCGGACGCCGGCCATGAGGCACTCGGCGCCCGGCGAGTCGACCTTGACGTCCATCGCCCGCTCGAAGTTGTCCAGGACGGGGATCAGCTCCGTCACCACCCCCTCCAGCGCGAACTTCACGAGCTGTTCCCGCTCCTGCTGTACGCGGCGCTTGTAGTTCTGCAGCTCGGCCACTACCCGCAGGTGCTGATCCTCGGCGAACGCGCACTTCTGCTCCAGCTCGGTCAGCACGTCCTGCAGCTTGGCCATCTCCTCCTCGGTGGCTTGCTCCTCCTCCTCGGTGGCCGCGGCCTCCGGCGTCGCGGGCGCCGCCTCGGGCGTGAAGGGACAGCCCTCGGGGGCGTCCCGGAGTTCCTCCTCCTCGGGCGAGGAGATCTCAATCCTGCGCGCGCCCTTTGGTCCATCCGCCTGTGACTTGCTCATCGGCATCCTCCAAGTGCACCGCTCCTCGTGTTCGTCAAGCGACACCCTCCGGATCGGCGGTCGCCGCGCCCCGATCCGCCGCCTTCATCCGGATGACGACGCCGATCCGCAAGATGGCCTCGGCGATCTCGGCGGCCGTCTGCAGCGCGGCAGTCTTCACCGGCGCGGGATCGACGATTCCCGCGGCCGTCATGTCCGCAACCTCGCCCGTGTCGCAGTCGATGGCCAGGGCACAACTGCCGGTGGCGGCCTGCCGCGCGACGACCTGAGCGACCTTCTCCAGCGGGTTGTACCCCGCGTTGACCACGATCTGAGCCAGAGGGCGCTTCAGGGCCGCCGTCACCGCGTCGGCGCCGTAGACCGCGAGGCCCGACAGGCCTCCACGTCGGCGCTCCACCGCCGGCAGGGCGCCGATTTCGGCCGCGCCGCCGCCGGGCAGCACGCCCCCCCGAATGGCGGCCTGAACGGCCGCCGCTGCGTCGTGACCGATCCGCAGCCGCTCCTCCTTCACCTCGGCTGTCCCGGCCCCCACCAACAGCGTCGCCGCCGGCGTCCCGTCGCCGCCGCGGATCGCGACGAAACCAAGCCGCTCGTCCTCCGCGATCTCCTCGGCCGCGCCCAGCGCGGCCGCGACCTCGTCCGCCTTCCGCCGCAGAGCCGAGCGCATCACCGGTCGGGCCCCGCAGTGCTCGCTGATCGCGGCGAGATCGCGGCGCCCGAGCCGCCGCAGCACCATTACTCCCGCCTCGGTCAGCAGCTCCTCGGCCACCTCGTCCACCCGCCGCTCGACAGCCACGAAGTTGACGCCCAATTCCACCAGCCGGCGGACGTTGGCCTCGAACTCCTCCCGGAGGACCGCATGTCGTCGGAATCCCGCCTCGGTCGCCAGCGCCTCATCGTCGACCTTCTCGGGCTCCAGCGCATCGGCAACGACCAGCACGCGCGCCTTCCGGAGGGTCGCCGGCATCTGCCGGTTCATCCGGGACTTGTCGATGATGAGCCCCTCAAAGACCGCGTCGGGCGCGCCCTCCTGGGCGACCACGCAGCCGCTGAGCCGAAAGGCCGGATTGTCGCGCAGTCTCTCCTCGGGGAGAATGGCGGCCGCCTCGACCGCCAGCCGGGCCAAGCCATCATCCCCCCGGGCCGAGATCCGCGCCGCGCTCAGAAGCAGCGGGTCGTCCAGACCCGCGACCGTCGTGGCCTGCCCCGTCAGCCACTCGACGGCCGCCGCGACACCCGCACGCATCCCCTCGATGACCTTGGCGGGAGGCACGCCCTCCAGAACGTGCTTCACCCCCTCCTCGATCAGCGCCGCGGCAAGGACGGTCGCCGTCGTGGTGCCGTCCCCGACGGCCTCGTCCTGGGCCCGAGCGCCGTGGATCAGCAAGCGGGAGGCCGGGTGCTGCGCATCGATGCGACCCAGGATCGTGGACCCATCGTTGGTGATGGTGACCCCGCCCTGGCGGTCGACGAGCATCACGTCCAGGCCCTTGGGCCCGAGCGTGCCCTCCACGGCCGACGCAATCGTCCGTACCGCTGAGGCGTTGGACCTCAGCGCTCGCCGTTTCTCATCGACATCGGAGAGAGGCGCCTGGGGCGCGGGATCACTCATGAGGAAGAAGGCCTTGCCGTCTTGTCTTTCGAGTCCGCCAGACGGTGCTCGGCGAACTGCGGACTGCCGTCACGCTGTTCCAACCGCGCCGAGGTGCTCGGTCAGCTCATCCGCCACGCACTCCACGGCCGGGACGGCGCGCCAGTAGGACATGCGCTTCGGGCCCAGAGCCGCCACGACGCCGCGCACCCCCATACCCCCGACGTACGTCTTGGCGACGACGCCACAGCCCCGGGCTTCCGGGAGCGGGTTCTCGGTCCCGATGCGGATCGACACGCGCCGCTCCTGGACGAATGGCCGCAGGAGCTGCCGGAGGAGGCGCTCCTGATACAGC
>VGFB01000538.1 GCA_016869015.1 Armatimonadota bacterium | reverse complement strand
GACGGTTCGCCCGCACCCGTGGGGCCCTCGCCGTGACTCGCAGGCCATTCGGGACGACAACGGGACGCCGGTCGGTTGGACACCCGTGGGCCGCCTGGCGGTCGATCGGGAGTTGGTCGTCGTCCGTGAAGGCGCCGCCTCGGTCAGGCTTAGCCTGCTGCCGGAGCGCGCCGGACTGCACCAGGCGGCTCAGGCCCAGGCCCGGTTCGACAAGCCCACGGCGGTGCGCGGGGTCAGGTTCTGGCTGTACCCGCGCGAGGCGACGCCGGTGATCGTGAGTCTCGTCGACCTCGACGACCGAGGCCTCAGCAGCGTGACCGCACAGCGGCTTGCGAACTGGCTGGTGACGGCGGACCGCCTCGTGCCGAACGGTTGGAACGAGATCGTCCTGCCGATGGCAGACGCCCAGATGAGCCCGGCCCCCGGCGGGGCCGCGCTGGAAACGCCGGAGGTCCTGGACTCGGCCGACCTGCTCTGGATCGATGTGACGGGGGGCGTGCCCAAGCGCGCCCAACAGGGCGTCTGGTACGTCGATGGGCTGGAGCTGATCGGGGGGGAGTAGCGATGGCAGCAAGGGGCCGCGGGTTCACATTGATCGAACTGCTGGTGGTCATCGCGATCATCGCAGTCCTGGCCGGCCTGCTGTTTCCGGTGTTCTCCCGCGCGAAGGCGTCGGCCCGCCGCGCGCAGTGCGCGTCAAACCTCCGGCAGCTCGGGCTCGCCCTCCGGATGTACGCCGACGACTACGACGGGCTCATCCCGCTGACGTTTCCGGTACCCCACAACATGATCTGGCGCGACGACATTGGCGCGACCGCTCACGGCCGCCTATACCTCTACACCAACAACCTGTCGATCTACTACTGCCCGACCTCCACAGCCATCAAGGAAGACGGGACGGACTACGGCGGCAAGGGTTGGGGCGGCGGCCTGGGGGGCGCTTGGAGCGCGTACGTCTACCGCGAGGACCAGGTCGGCGGTTCCGCCGTGCTGGACGAGAACGAGGGACTCGCGATGATGTTGGACCTCAACAACCCCGGCGAGGTTCAGCCACTCACCAGGAGCCACAACGAGGACTTCGCCAACATCCTCTGGGCCGATGGGCACGTCAAGGCCTACGATAACCGCGACCGAGCGCTCTCGGTCGAGGCTCACGCGCCGGCGGACTGGGGCGACGCCTTCCGGCGGCTCTTCGAACGCGCAGACAGGAGGTAACACCCGGGGTCATCCGAACCACACGCCATACCGCAAGAAGGGGCCGCCGAGGGCGGCGCCAAGGGAGCCCCAGATGGCGCCGGCGACCACGAAGTGCCCCAGCGCGAAGCCCAGGAAGCCGGGCAGCGCGGCGAGGTAGGCCTTGTGCCCGCCATAGCGCAGCAGGACGGACTTGATGATCCAGGTGACCAGGAAGGGCCCCCACAGCAGCTCGCCATAGGAGCAGGCCATGGCGTAGCCCAACGGATGGAACGGCGAGCCGAAGAACCGGGCGCGAGCGAGCGTGAGTAGCGTCAGGAACCCCCCACCGGAGACCGTCGCGATGATACGTGGCTGGTCCGGCGGCACGGGCATCTTGATCGCCGTCCAGAGCGACGCGTACTGCGCCTGGGCCTCCCCCGAGCCCCACAACCCCCCTCGCAGGCCGATGGCTCCGCGCCCACAGTAGGGGACCAGGTGGAAGTAGAAGGACGCCAGGGCGCCGACCCCAATCGCCGCCAGCAGCAGCCAGAAGACCGAGCTCTTGCGCATCCGTGCGGCCTCGCCAAGCGTCACGCCCTCGATGCCGTAACCGGAGACGGTCGGGAAGTAGCCCCGCGACATGAAGATCAGGAGGTTGAAGACCGTCGCGGAGCGGTAGTCGGGCCCGGCGCCCACGTACACGGATGAGTTCATGAAGTACTTCACCGCGCGATGGGCGAGGCCGTAGGGGTAGGCCCAGACCAGCGGCGCACCGGCCTCGGCGCGCAGGCGGGCGTAGACGACCGAGACGCTGGTCAGCACCGCGAGGTACAGCACGGCCAGCCAGACCTCCATGCCCGCCGCGCGGCAGAACGCGACGGCCCCGACGAAGCCCAGCACCGCCCCGATCAGCGGCCAGCGGTAGGACGCGGCGCGCGGCGAAGAGACCGCGCGAGCCCCCCAGATCAGCGCCCGGAAGCCCGCCACGAGCGGCCCACGGCCCTTCCAGAACAGGATCGCCCCCAGGACCACGTAGGCGCCGATGCCCTGCTCCTGCGCGTACGGCGCGCCGGGCAGCCGCAGCCCCAGGAGGCCCGTGATCAGGAGCGCCTGGAGCTTGGAGAGCATGTGGAAGAACCAGATCGAGAAGGAGAGCTCGGTCGAGATCAGATAGCCCAGGCCGATGAGCTCCGGACGGAAGTGCACGTTCAGCGGGCGGAGGGCGCTCCACGGCGCCCCGATGAGCTGCTTGCCCAGGTCCACGGCCAACCCGCCGCTCGGTCCCCCCATGAACACGCCGCGCACGATGTTGATGACGTTGAGGAAGGTCGCCAGGCCGATGCCGATCCACGCGGCCCTCGACCGGAAGAAGGGCACCTCCGAGTAGTCCGGATCGATCATCTGCAGCGGGAGACGCACCAGCGGGAAGACCAGCCGCTCCTCGCCCCCCCAGCGCTCGCTGAACAGCATCATCAGGCACAGCAGCATGCCCCCGAACATCAGGAAGAAGCCGGTCCACGCCACGATGGGCCACTGCCAGGCGTGCCAGGGCACGTGCCCGGTCGGCGCGCTCTCGTAGAGCCACTTGTGCACCAGCGGGTCGGCGGGCGACAGCCATGGGGGGATGAACCGGGCGAGCTTCTCCAGCGGGGCCGCGGGGCTGCTGTAGTAGAACGGCGCGCTCAGGCAGGCCAGGAGGAACCGCCCGATCCCGCAGCCGAACATCGTGGTGGCCACGGTGACGAACAGGAAGACCGTGATGATCTCCGGGAGCTGCAGGGGCCGACCCAGGCGCGTGCGGCGCACAAGGGCGTTGCCCATCAGCACCAGCAGCAGCGCGCCGACGCCGGGGATGGAGGGCACCGCCTCGGTGCCCTGGCAGGCCAGCGCGACGATCTCCGACTGGCGGATCCAGTAGCCCGACAGCCACGTCAGGAGCAGCGCGAGTACAACGGCCCGAACGGTCAGGCCGTAGCGCTCCAGGCCGACGGCCCGGGGCTCCTGGCGTTCCCCGTCGAGGTCCCGTGAGGCTGTGGGGGCGGCATCGGCGGCGCGAGGCGGCAAGATAGGCGGCTGCTCCTTCGGGTCAAGAGCCGGCAAGAACGCCGAGGGGTATTCGACACGGGTACTCGTAGCACCTGGAACGGCCCGACCTCACCGGCGCGCGACTTCCGTCCCGCCTGCCCTGCCCTCAGCCCTCCGGCGGCGGGCCCTCCAGGATCTCGATCTCCTTGAACCTCACCTCCATGGCGGTGCCGGAGTGCATCTGCAGCGCCAGCTGCCCTTCCGGGCGGCCGGGATCGGCCTTGAGCTCCGCGCTCTTCACGCCATTGACCTCCACCGTCACGTCGCCGCCCCGTGCGGTTATGGTCAGGGAGTTCCAGTCATCCGCCTTCAGGTAGCCCTGCTCCGCTTCGGATGTGGGCTTGGAGAGCCACGCCCGCCCGTAGCTCTCGTAGATGCCCCCCGTGCCGGTGCCCGGCGGGCCGACCTGCACCTGCAGGCCGTGGGCCTGATCCGGCGGCCGGAGAAGCGTCCGGATGTACACCCCGCTATCGCCCGCTGAGCAGCGGAACTTCAGCCGGAGCGCGAAGTCCCGGTAGCTCCAGTCGCTGACCAGCAGCCCGTAGAGCTGCTCGTTGTCCGCGCGACCCACGAACGCCCCGTCCTCCACCGTCCACGTGCCGTGGCCCACCGGGTGCCAGCCGGCGAGCGTCTGCCCGTCCATCAGGGGCGCCCAAACGGGGCCGGCCTCCCCGGCCGCCTGCCCGAACGCCATGCTGCAAACCGTGACCGATAGACCGATGACAAGCCCGCGCATGCCCATGATGCCAAGTCCCTCCCATATCGGGGAACAGCCGGCGGCCCCTTCGGTTCCGTCGCCAAAGAGGACTCCGCGCGCGCGGTGGGAACCACCGCCGCGGGGGAGCTAGTGCGCTGTCACCCCTGATTGCCGGGGTCTGTCGCCGTAGGTCGAAGCGCCTGCTTCGACAACGACGGTGACGGAGCAGCGCTCCGTCCTACGACGGCGATGGTGACGGAGCAGCGCTCCGTCCTACGACG
>VGFB01000537.1 GCA_016869015.1 Armatimonadota bacterium | reverse complement strand
CGCTCGCCTGGGGGTGGAGTATCTGGTTGTCGAGACCGTCGCCGCCAACCTGGCGCTCATCCACGGCGGCGACGAGCGCCATTACGACTTCGCGGCGACGCTGGCCGAGATGGCGGCCTTCGTCCCGCAGATGAAGCTCATCTTCCTCCACGGCGTCAAGGATGTCTGCGAGAGCTATGACCTGCTGCGCCATGCCCCGTCGCGCCTGGAACGCGAGGTCTACACGCTGACGAACGAGATGCGCGTGACCGCGGAGGGCGCTCTGGAGCGGTGCGCAGCGGGCTTCATGGTCTGCCTGGGCGACGGCCTCAGCGCGAGCGAGTGGGCGTACCTGCGGCGGCAGTGGCGCACGGCCCACTCCTTCACCCCGATCCGCGCCGGGGAGCTGACGTGGGTGTTCAGCGAGGCCGTCGTGGACGCCCTGATGCAGGACTACCCAGCCCGGGGCACCTGGCCCGGGTTCAGACAGATCGCCCATCTGGTCGGAAGGCACGGTCTCCAGGTCCAGACGATCTGCCGCGTCGATGACGTGGCCCGGGCCACCGGTCCGCTGATCGTGCCGAACGCCCACCTCTTGCCGGCTGACGAGCGGAAGCGTCTGCACGACTACCCCGGCGGCCCGGTGGCGCTGCTGGGGCGCTCGGCGGACGGCGGGAGCGTGACCTGCACGGTGCTCGAAGGGGGCGAGGTGACGGCCCATCCGGAAGCGGTCGCCGAGCAGGCGTGGCAACCGGCGTTGGCCCGACCTCCGTTGTTCTTCGGCGACCCGCCCAACTACGAGGCCGTCCCCGAGCGCTTCTGGGAGGAGACGGCCGCGGCCCTCCGCCGGGCGGTTGACGGGTGGGAGCGGGCGCAGGAACTGAGCGGTTGCCGCGTTGCCGATCTCGTGAGCGGCCTGCGCCTCATCACCCTCGAGGACGTCAAGGGCGTGCTCCGGACGGCCTTGGTCTCCACGCTCCCCACGTACCTCTCGCCGGAGTACCACTTCACCCGCCCCCCGCGCGGGGCACGTAAGGTCAGCACCTTCCCCTACACGCCCCTGACCGTCGTAGACGATTCGATCCGCAGCGGCCAGGGCCTCACGCCCCTGCACATCCCGCCCTACGGCATCATCGTCATGGATGTGACCCTCGCCGAGCCCCCGTCCCAGGCGGGGCCGGGGAAGCCCGCCCCGCCCTGAGCTGTCCGGCCCACACTGTCGGAGCCGACCGCACTCGCATCGCCAGGAGCGCCTCAGATGCTACCCGACCACAACGGGCAGATCATGGTCACGTACCGTTGCAGCGCTGCATGCCGACACTGCCTGGTGATGGCGGCCCCGGGGCAGGACGAGGCCCTGGTCAGCGTCGAGGCGGCGGTGGAATACGGACTCGACTTCGCAGCGCTCGGGCGCGCCGTGCTGATCGCGGGCGGCGAGGCCCTGCTGTACTCCGACCACATCCTGCGGATGGCGGGGGCCCTCAGCGCCGCGGGCGTGCCGGTGGCGTTCGTCGAGTCCAACGGCTCGTGGTGCACCTCCGATGGACTGACGCGCCGACGGCTCTCGCTCCTGCGTGAGGCCGGGGTGCAGGGGATGTACTTCAGCGTGGACTGCTTCCACCAGGAGTTCGCCCCCGCCGAGAGGGTCTATCGGGGGATCAGCCTCTCCTGGGAGCTGTTCGGGCGGGAGAACGTGTTGCCGTCGGAGCTGTCCCCGGCACGGGCTCTGGAGGCCGAGCGCGAGGCGCGGGATCCGCGAAGCCGCCGCCGCGCCGCGCTGTCGCATGTCCACTTCATCGGACGCGCGGCCGTCGACCTCGCCCCTCTCGCGCCACCCGTGTCGCTGGCGGAGCTGCTGACCCAGGACTGCGCGGCCGATCTGGACGTCGACAGCCTGCGCGAGATCCAGGTCGATCCCTACGGCTTCGTGCGGCCGGACTGGTGCCCGGGGGTGAACCTCGGGAACACGGCGACCCATCGCCTTGTCGACCTGTGTCGGACGGAACATGTCCGACAGACGCCGGTGCTCAGCGAAATCGCCGGGCGCGGCCCTGCCGCGCTGCTGCCGCTCGCGGAGCGGTTCTGCATCACCCCGCAGCCCGCGTACGCCTCCAAGTGCCACCTCTGTTTCGACCTCCGGCGGCAGCTGGTGGAGCACATGCCGCTGGAGTTCGGCCCGCGACAGGTGTACGAGGTATGCCGCGGCTGAGAGGTCGCCGCGCGCTCGGAGCAGAAGGCCTGGGCCCGCACGACATCCCGGCAGCCTGAAGGGACAGACCTGACCATGTCACAGACGCCGATCGGCGAGACCGCACACTTCTGGTATCGCCCGGGGCCTGAGGGCCTCTACGTCGACTCACAGCGCGACAACAGGGCCTTCGCTCGCGCTCCGGGCCGCATCCTGCTGTCCGAGGACAACGGCCTCACCTGGCCGCACAGCCTTGCCTTCGCGGACGCGCCCAATGTCACGTTCAGCTGCATCCTCGGGAACGGGAACCTCATCTTCGCGACCCGGGAGAGGCTCTACCTCAGCACGGACAACCTCCGGACCTGCGAGCCGATCACCGTGAAGGGCCTCGACGGGAGCGACTACCTGCCGCACACTCCCAGGAACCCCGACTGCCCGGGCTGGTACTTCCACACCATTCCGGGGGTCAACACGTTCGACGTGCGCGGCACGGAGATGCTCATCTGGGGCAACTACTGCAACGTGATCGGCGGCGCAGCGCCGGTGAACATCTACTACTCGACCGATGGCGGCCAGACGGTGAAGATCGCCTACTCGTTCGGGCAGAGCCCCTACACCCGTGACGACGGCTCCCCGGGCGGTGGAACCGAGGGCACGCCGCTCGGGGACCCCGACAACCCGCTCTGTTGCCGGCACATCCATACGGTGACGTACAACCCCGCGGAGGACGCCTTCTACACCTGCACCGGCGACCACGACAAGCCCGAGGGGTTCGAGTGTCACTGGCTTCGGGGCACCTATGACTGGACAACGGACCGCTGGGAGTGGAGGCTCCTCGTCTCGGACCGCCTCAACTCGCGGTACAAGGCCGGCGGGATCAGCTTCGTCGATGGGCAGCTCTACTGGATCAGCGACTCCAACGGCCCCGAGCCGTACGACCGGGGGATCTTCCGTTGCGGGCCGGCGGACCTGACCCGACCGGAGGCGCACACGCTTCTGTTCAACCCCGAGGTCGAGTCGGGCAACATGATCATCCAGGACAGTGTGTTCCTGGCCTCCCACTGCGCGCCGGCCTCGCCGCTGGACACCGGGATCATCATCTCCACCGACGCCGGCGAGACGTGGGCACAGTACGACCTCAAGGAGTTCGGCAAGCGCTCCCCGACCCGCCTCCACCCGAAGAACAGCGAGGGCTGGTTCCGGATGGACCTGCGGTCCGGCTGGGTCGACTACGCCGACGTCCTGTTCCTCAAGCCGAAGGAGGCATGAGGCTCCCTTCGCGCACCGCGCACGCTCCGTCCCCTGGCCGTCGTATGCCTCGCAGCGGCCCTGGTCTGGCGCACAATCGTGGACGCCGGCGGGTTCGCCGCCTGGACGAAGTTGGGGTTCTGCGACGGGGCGACGAAGCCAGGGGAGATCGCGCAGGGGCCGACCCAGTTCACCGCCACAGACCTGACGCCGGGCCACCGTGTCTTCTCAGTTCCCGGCACGGACGCCATGGGGACGGCGCAGGGCTAGGCCCTTCAGGTCCAAGCCACCCTACCCCCACAGGCGCAACGATGTCGACCACTCCCCCTGGCGGGTGACGCGCATCCGCCAAGTCGCCGCGTCCCATAGAGGGCTCTGCCGTCTGGGCGTAGATCAGTCGGCCTGGACGAGGATGAGGCGGTCGATGGAGAAGGCACTTCTCTGCGTCGATCCCGGTACATAGGTCGGGCCCTCGAGTCTGAGGGAGACGTACACGTCGTAGGTGTGCTGCTCGGGCAGGGAGGCATCATACGCCGCCGAGAGGCGCTGGGCCAGCGCCCAGCTCTGGTGGGCCCAGAAGTGCATGTCGGGCGAGGCCTTCATCCGACCGACCGGGTACAGATGGAACTGCTCGTCCTGTGGGATTCGTTCCCGTGTGAGGGCCTCCCTTGCCAGGAAGTCGGGCTCCTGCACCACATCGGAGAGCCCGAATTCCGGCAAGGCGTCGTGTTGGCCGGCAACGCCGGGGAGCGTCGCGTCCAGGACCCACGCCCTCCCGGCCGCCGCCGCGGGGTCCTGAACCGCTCGCGCCACACCGCCACCCG
>VGFB01000536.1 GCA_016869015.1 Armatimonadota bacterium | reverse complement strand
TGCCGATGCCGCCGACGAACTTGAACAACCCCAGGTACAGCACGAGGAGCAGGATCGGGACGCCGGACCAGGGGGTGATCAGCACGTCGCTCAGGCGCTCGCCGAGGGTGCGGTCACGGGTCTCCGGCCCTCGCAGGGCAACTTCGGCGGAGCGGGCGGCGTGCTGCTGCCGACGAGTGGCGATCACGTAGCTGAGCGGTCGGCTGTGGTTGCGGGCACACTCGCGCACGATCTCCGCCGCCCGGCAGGCCGTGGTTTCGTCGAGCAGAGCCACGGCATCCTCGTCGCCCTGCAGCAGCAGCAGCGACAGCGCGCGCCGGCTTAGGCCGGGGCGCTCGGGGAGCAGCTCGACGATCGCGGCCACCGCCGCTTCGATCTCGTCGCCATACCGCACCACCACGCCCGCGTCGCCGGGCTCGTACGCCTCGATGGTCGACCGCAACTCCGCTACCCCTCGACCCTCCGTCGAGACGGCCGGGACGACGGGAATGCCCAGGGCCTCACCAAGGGCATTGACATCAAGGCGAATGCCGCGGCGCTCGGCCTCGTCCATGATGTTGCAGACGAGGATCACGGGCTGGCCGGCCTCCATGAGTTGCAGCGTGAAGGGGAGCATCCGCTCGAGGTTCTTGGCGTCAACGACATGGAGGGTGACAGTGGGGGCCTCGCGGAGGAGGATGCGGCGGCCGACCCGTTCCTCCTCGGTGCTGGGCAGCAGGGCGTACATGCCCGGGGTGTCCACCACCGCCCATTCCTCGCCGGCGAACCTGGTGTGGCCGCGGGAGACCTCCACCGTCGTCCCCGGGTAGTTGGAGACCGTCACGTAGGCGCCGGTCAGGGCGTTGAACAGGACGCTCTTGCCGACATTGGGGCTGCCTACGATGACGAGCAGCTTCCCGCGCCTCGGTTCCGGCGTGGTCGCCGCCATCGCCCCCGCTGCGGGTTGTACCTCTGTCTTCGCCATTCCCGCTAGCCCTCGTCTCCCCTCGGGGCGGGCGCTTCGGCCTCCAGCTCCACCGTCTCCCGGAAGTTGCGGATGCACCCCGGGCGGCCCCGGCCGCAGTCGTGGATGCTGCCCAGAAACGTCTCCAGCCGGGCGAGCGTCCGTCGGCTGATGCTGTGCTCCAGGGCGCAGGCCTCGGCTTCGGCCGTCTCCGGATCGAGCAGGAGGACCTCCTCGAAGAAGGTGCGCAGCTCCTCGTGACGCCGGTGCACCTCGACGGCGACGGTCTCCCCTTCCTCGGTGAGAAGCACGTCCTCGTACTTCTCGTGGGAGACCAGCCCGCGTTGCTTCAGCTGCCCGATCGCGCCGGTGGCGCTGGGGGCCGTCACTCCCACAGCATTCGCGATGTCGCGGACGCGCACGACGCGCTGGGTCCGCGACAGGCGCAGGATTGCCTCCAGGTAGTCCTCCTGGCTGGCCGTGAGGTTGAGAGGCCTTGAACTCATCGTTCCACCGTGGCGCGCAGGGTCCGCCGAGCGAGTTAGATACCACGTATTGAATTCGTAGTCAAGATAAAGTTTAGGCGAGCCTAAAAGTCCCCGCTGCTGGGCATCGACGAGGAAGCGGGCGCGCTCGTGGGGAAGTTCCTGCCGATGTCGACCCCCGACGCCTCTAACCCCCCGCCGGCCGGACGGCCGGCGGCATATGCGCTGACCATTGCGATCGGGCTGGCGATTGCGGCGATACCGGCGCTGATGCTGACGTTGGATCCGGTGGCCGCAAGCCATGCCGTTCCCCGGCGCGGCAGCGCCACGATGGAGGGGTACCTGGCCTTCGTGGACCCGTTGGGGAATGCGCCGCTGATCCCGGGCGTCGGCGGCGCGCTGCTGCTGGCGGCGGCGGTGCTCCGGTCCGGGCGTCTGGCGCGGGCAGGGGTGCTGGTGTTGATCACGTTTGGGCTCTGCGGGGGCGCGGCCTACTCGCTGAAGTCGGTCGTGCGTCGACCGCGGCCCTGGACGCACTTGGCGTGGACAGACACGATCCGCGACTGGAAGTGGGCGGGCAACGGGCGGGCCCACTCCTTCCCCTCGGGCGACGTCACCTGCGCGGCGGGGCTGGCGACCGCCCTGTACCTGACGGCGCGGCGGGGTCGGGCGCGGTACCTGCTGTTCCTCATCCCCCTGGCGTCGGCCGCGGGCCGGATCGCGGGGGCGCGCCACTACCCGTCGGACTGTCTGGCGGCGCTGCTGTTGGGGATGGCCATGGCGGCCCTGGCATGGCGACTGTGGCCGGAGCCGCGGCCAAAGGAGCCGCCCGCATCGGGCGCCCCGCCCGACGCCACCTTCGGTTGCCACGGGTGAGGGCCTGTGGTAGAATCGGCGGACTCGGACCTAGTGCTCTGTCAAGCGTCATTCGTTGGGTTCCCGGGAGGACAGGCATTCCTGCCTGTCCGCACAGACCTCGGGTTCCGGGCGAGGACAGGCAGGAATGCCTGTCCTCCTGGACGCGAGAACGACCCAAGGAATCACGGCTGACAAGGCACTAGCCTGCCAGGTCAGGGGTACTGTGCATGGAAGCGTGCCACGAGTGCGACGTGATCATCGTCGGGGCCGGAGCCGCCGGGCTCACAGCGGCCCTGTACGTTGAGCGGTACGGCCTGAACGCCATCGTGCTGGAGAAGCTGGCCCCCGGGGGGCAGCTGACCTCCGCGAACCTCATCGAGAACTACCCCGGCTTCCCGGAGGGGATCTCGGGCTTCGAGCTCATTGAGCGCTTCCGGAAGCACGCGGAGGCGTTCGGAGCACGGATCGAGGCCGACACCGTCAAGAACGTAGAGCGTCGGGAGGGCCGCTGGGCGCTGATCGGGGGCAAGTGCAACTACCTCGCCGACGCCGTCATCATCGCCACCGGCGCCCGGCATCGGCACCTGGGCATTCCCGGCGAGCGGGAGCTCGCGGGGCACGGGGTCTCGGTCTGCGCCACGTGTGATGGTTTCTACTACCGAGGGAAGGACGTGGCCGTTCGTCGGGGCGGCAACGTCGCCCTCGACGACGCAGTGTACCTCTCGGACCTGGCCCGGCAGGTGACGGTCGTGCACCGCCGGGACGCGCTGCGCGCCGAGCAAGTGCTACAGGACCGCGCCTTCGCCCGCCCGAACATCGAGTTCGCCTGGGACTCGGTTCCGGTCCGCATCAGCGGGGGGAAGGACGTTGAGTCCATCACGGTGCGCAATGTGAAGACGGGGAACGAGCGGGACATTCCGGTAGACGGAGTGTTCGTGGCCATCGGATTCGAGCCGGAGGTCGCGCTGGTGGAGGACGTGGTGGAGACCGAGGACGGACACATCATCACGGATGACCACATGCGGACCTCCGCCGAGGGGATCTTCGCGGCCGGGGACATCCGGCGCGCTGCGCTGAAGCAGATCGCGACCGCCGTCGGCGACGGCGCCATCGCTGCCAACTCGGCGTACAAGTACATTCAGGAACGGCGGTAGGCGACACAGCGTGGACCAAGACCAGGGCAGCGCAGGGCCTGGGGGGCGCCGGGCGGAACCGCCGACCCCGCTGCTGTGGTTCGTGCGTCCGTGCGCCCGCAACCGGCTCCTCGCGGCGGTTGTGGCGCTGTTGGTCCTGGTGGTCTCCCTGGCGGTGCAGGTGCTCTTTGGCAGCCCGTGGTGGGGGCTGCTGGCGCTGCTGTTGCTGGGGCTCTCGGTGGCGCCCTACTATGTGGGCGCGACGTATGCCGTGTCGGAGGAGGGGGCCTCAGCCCGGGGCCTGCTGGTGACGCACCGGCGAACGTGGGCGGAGGTGCGGGCGTGCTTTCCCGACGGCGAGGGCGTGCTGCTGAGCCCGCTGCAGCGGCCCTCTCGCCTGGCCTACACGCGGGGCCTGTACCTGCGCTTCGCCGACAATCGAGACGAGGTCTTGGCCTGTGTGGCGCGGTTCATGGGGGAGGCGACCGGCAGCGGAGAACCCGGCGCCCCGGACGGGGGAGCCGACGGATGAGGCGCTGATCGAGCGGGTCGCACAGGAGATCGTCTCCCGGCGCCTGGCCGCACCGGCGACGTTCCTGCTCGAGTCCTCGAAGCCGGTCTCGTTCATCGCCAGCCAAGGGCTAGTGGTGCTGGGCCCGTTTGTGGATGCGGCGCTGGATGTGCCGGACTACGACGCGTTCGTGGGCATGATGGAGAAGCGGGAGAACCTGGAGAAGCTGCTGGTGCGGATTGAGGAGCTGGAGGACGCCCGCCTGGCCGACACTCGTCGGAAGAAGGACGCCGCGCCCTCGGACGGAGGAGAAGGAACGCATGGA
>VGFB01000535.1 GCA_016869015.1 Armatimonadota bacterium | reverse complement strand
CAACCAGCTCCTCGGCGGGAATGCCACGCCTGAGCCGCCCAAGGAGCCTCAACCTGAGTCAAGCAGATAGCCCAGAAGTTTAAAGACGCGACCCCGGACACTGTCAAAGCACACCTGCACGCGCCCCGGACCCCGGCGCTTCAGGACGATGCGGAGCGGCTGATCGAGGGGCACTTCCGCCGGCGAGGTGCAGGTGAGGACGGTCTCCACCCACACCCCGAAGTGCGGCTTGATGGTTGGCTCGGGGATGTCCACCACGCCCAGCCTCATGTCGCCCGCCCAGAGGGCCAGCTCCACCTGCGGCCACGGAAGCGCTGCTTCGTCGATCCTCTGGCCAGCCCAGACGCTCACCCGATAGCACCGTTCGGGCTGGAGCGTCCCAGCCAGCGTCTGTGAGACCTCCACGTCCGCCTCGCCGGGGGGCAGCACCAGCGCGTTGTTGCCTGAGGGCATGTACCAGTTCCACAGGCCCGTGCCCTCCGCGTGCCAGACCAGCGGCTGCAGCCCGCCGCCGGCGGTCCACCCCGGTACGGTCTGGGCGCTGCCGTTGGGTGGGAGGACGGGGTCCTCGAAGTCGGCGTTGGCGATCCGCAGTTCGCTCGCGCCATCGTCATGCGGCAGCGGCCCGAGGGGCATGGGCTTGCCCTCGGGCACGGCCAGCAGCTCCGCCACCTTCGCGAGGAACGCCTCCGTCGGCGGGCGGTGGTCTTTGATGGAGGATGAGCCCTCCTCCGAGGGGATGTCGGGCATCGGGCGGAGCGCGAAGAACGCGCGCAGGTCGGCGGCGGTGAGGCGCTTGCCCCCGGAGGCTGACGGGCTGTTCGGCAGGCGTCGCCAGCGGCCGTTCTGCACCTCGATCCGCGGGTCGGCGACCCTGGACGCCAAGTCCAGGCCGCGCTCGCGCTGCCACTGACCGAGGTCCGTCGGGGGACCGCCGGGCGCCTCGAAGAACCCCGTCCCCTCGCCGCTCAGCCACCAGAGCAGGTTGTGGTCGGAAGCGTTGCCGCGCGCGAGGTCGCCCCTCGCGCTGAGACCGATGAGCGGCTGACCGCGCCCGAGGAGCACGTTGTTGCACGCCGCGTTATGGCAGTTCACCCGACTGACCGGGTCGCCCGCAGCGCTCTCGCCGGCCACCGTGATCCCACGCGCCCCGGAAGTCACCAGGTTGTTCGCCACCAACGTGCGGGACGAGCCTGCCAACATGATGGCACTGTAGTGCGGGCCCCCCTCGACGAGGTTGTTGATGAACGCGCCCGTCTCGCCGATCTCGTAGTACAGCCCCGTCGTGCCGTTCTGGTGGGCGTAGCAGCGGTTCACGATGCAGTCCCGCTGGTGGATGTCGAACCACAGGCCCGGGGAGTTGTAGTTCCGCGCAAACTCGCAGTCCTCGAAGAGGACGCGCGTGCCGAAGTGCTTCCCTCCACAGTGCCAGGCCGGGTTCCAGTTGAAGAGGTTGTTGTCCGTCAGCCGGCAGCGGCGGACGATGAGCCATGAGTCTGAGTCCGGATCGGCCAGTCCCTCGAAGCTCCCACAGCCGTTGCCGTTGTGGTGGACCCAGCAGTCCTCGACCAGTGTGCTGACGCGTTTCCCGCCGCGCACCACCAGGCCCTCGAAGGCCGACAGCGACACCTCGCAGTGCCTCACGATGCAGCCGTCTGCCGGCGCGCCTCCGCCCCCCGGTCCGCACACCACGACCGCCACGCCGCCGATGGGCACCACCTGGGGGCAGTACTTGAACGACAGACCCTCCACCAGGATGTAATCGCCCTGCGACAGCCAGCACCCGCGCACCGCGGCCTCCATCGCGTGGGCGCTGGGGTCCTCATCGCCCTTCAGCCACACCAGGAGCTTCTTCCGCGCCTCATCGTAGTAGAAGCTCCCGGGCCCCATCGCCTCCCGCCCGCGACCGAAGCCGAGGAAGTACTGGCAGTAGGCCTTCGGCGGCTTCAGCGCCTCGGTGTCCGGCGCGATGCTGAACGGGATCAGCGGCGAGTCGTCACAAGCGATCAGGCTCGGGTAGATGCCGGCGAAAGGCCAGTCGGTCTCCCAGACCGCGCGCTCCGGCTCGTCGGCACAGCGCACCCAGCCCGTGAGAGGCTCGGAGCCCTGCACGACCGGCCTCTCACCCGGCGCCGCGCGAAACGCGAGCATCGTTTCGGGACCGGTGCCGGAGTTGTCGACGACCACCGTCTCGCGGTAGACGCCGTCGTGGATCCACACCGTGTCGCCGGGTCCAATGACCCGCGCCGCGTGGGAGATCGTCTGCCAGGGGCGCATCGCGGAACCGTCGTTCCCGTCGCTCGCGGCGGGGTTGCCGCCGGCGACGTGGAAGTCGGCGGCGGGCAGGCCGGACGAAGCGACGACCAGCAGCGCAACGAGCGGGGGCTTCATGGTTCCTCCGGACGGGCTCGGACGGCAAACACGCGCACCTGGGAATCGGCGGGAAGCGCCAACGTCAGACCGTCGCGACCGTCGAAGTCGTTCAGCACAACCTCTCGCGACCGCTCGGCGCGCACAGCCAGGGGGTCGTACGTCGCGAGCAGATGGTAGCCCCCGAGCTTCACCCGCCGCACGATCGGCAGCGTCCGAGCGAACTGGTCGAGGGAGGGCACGTCCGCCTTCGCCTCGCCATGACGGAGGAACGGCTCGAAGGCCTTTACCAGCGCCAGGCCTTCCACGGCACCCGCGACGGGCTCCGAGGGCGCGCGCAGGTGGCGCAGGAGCTGGTCCCTCGGCATCGCGTAGGTCGGCGCCTCCTCGCGTAGACGCGCCCCCCAGTAGTCCGCGCGGGTGTCGATGTGTTGGAAGCGCACGACCCCGGTTGCCTCGTTCACTTCCACGATGGGCAGCACGTCGTAGCGCCGGATCCGCGTGACAACCCCGTCGATGACGCCCTCTGGCAGCAGCTCGAAGCCCTCCCCCACCATCACATCCGCACCGATACCTCCCTCGACCGCCCGATCGCCCACCGCCGTGGTCGCCCCAGCGCGCCAGAGCGGCGGAGGGACATGGTGATTGCCGACATCGGACCAGTTCCACAGCACCACTCCGTCGCATCCGGCGAAGAAGGCGAGGGCGAAGATCGCGCGCTCATCCTCGGTCGGCAGGGGTTGCTGAGCCCACCAGTGGGGGTCGGCGTCGCCGCCGTGCAGCAGCGGCCAGAAGTAGGGGCGATAGGGCCTGGGCTCGGGCAGCGAGCCAAGCAGCCGCCGGTCAAAGTCAATCCGCGCGAGGGTGTAGGCGACGTTCTGGGGCGACCAGTAGTAGACGTAGATGTCGGGGTACAGGATGTCCTGTGCGTCGTGCATTGCGCGCCCGTAGGTGAGCCATGGCCAGTAGCCGGTCGGATCGGGCAGGCCGGAGAGCCCCTTCTCGGCCAGACCCAGCAGCGCGAACCAGCCGGAGCCATAGGGTTGCGGGTAGACGCCTACGCTGGTCCACCCGCGCCGACGCAAGGCCTCGATCGGGGCAGTATAGGTCTTCAGGTAGCCTCCGTAGTAGCGTTGCTCGAAGGCGGCGCGCTCCGCCTCCGGGGCATCCCGCGGGTACCACCCCTGGCCGCGCAGCTCCTCGGGCGACAGCGCTCCCCCGTGCTCCAGATCCACCATCGCGATCCGGTCGGGACCATACTCCCACACCTTCCCCGAGTTCAGCAGCTCCTGCGTCACATCGAGGTCCGCGAGTTGATCGAAGCGTCCCCACTGCAGGCCGTGCTCTCCGAAGAAGGCGTGCCAGTCGATGAACGTCCCCCACTGGAGCCACTGGGTCCCCGCGGGGAAGTGCGCGGTCGCCGGCAACACGTACGGGGCCAGGACGCTGAAGCCGTGCGTCGCGGCGTACTCGAACATGTTGAAGTTGTGCCAGCCGCCATAGTTGAACTCGGCCGTGAACTCGCGCAACCGGAAGGGCTCGATCCCCGGCGCCCAGTAGGGGGCTTCCCCGGCGGCGAACCCGTCGGTATGCTCGGCCGGGTAGGGCTGCGCAGGCGCGCCCATCGCGGGCGGATCATCGTCCAACGCGACGCCCCGGAGGTCATCAACGGTCAGCGATTGGGCCATCTCCAGGCGCAGCTCGCCCGCGGCCGGTAACGTCACCGCCTGGAAGGCCGGCACGCGATCCCGCACCGCGCGGAGGGCCGCCTCGGCGCGCCCGTCGGCGGTCTGAGCCGACGAGGTCGGCGCCCACAGAGCGGCGACGATGGTCAGGATCGCAGGTGCCATGGTGAGGCCTCCGAAGCGCGCGCTAACGTCGGGCGT
>VGFB01000534.1 GCA_016869015.1 Armatimonadota bacterium | reverse complement strand
ATCCACCGAAGGAGGTCGACACATGGGTGGCATGACCTCCTTCCGCAGATGTCCCGGAGCGCGAGAACCCTGGGGGTTCTGCGGAAGCCGCAAGTCTGGGCGTTTCTGGAGGGTGTGGAGCACGAGGACGGGGCATCGAACTGTACCAGGACCGTGTCCAAAGAAAGTCCTGCGGGAATGCCCTCACAGAAGCAGGAATCTGCGGCCCGGGAGCGAATGAGGTCCCAAAGAGCGACCATCCCCTCGGGGGATTGAAACCTTGGTGCGGAGGCAGGTTCGCCTATCTGACAGACCGCCCCAAAGACCGACCATCCCCTCCGGGGATTGAAACGGCATGCGAAAGCCACAAGTTGTAGAAGAACGCTATGCCCCAAAGACCGACCATCCCCTCGGGGGATTGAAACTCGAAAGCGCAGAGTGAGTAGTAGTCCCAGCCATCCGCCCCAAAGACCGACCATCCCCTCGGGGGATTGAAACCTGAGCCAGCGCGCTTGGTCCGCGAAGTCCAGCATGTAGCCCCAAAGACCGACCATCCCCTCGGGGGGTTGAAACCAAGCCCAAGCCACGCCGCTACGTGTAGCTGGCCCAGCGCCCCAAAGACCGACCATCCCCTCGGGGGATTCTGACGGCCGGAGTTGCGGAGCTGCGGAGTTCGGGAGAACGTCAACGAACCCAGCAACGCGACCGGCCGGTGCGCCGTAGGTCGTGCTCCGCAACTCCGCAACTCCCCAACTCCGGAGCTCCGGACCTCCGGACCTTCGGATGTTCGCGCTTCCAGCGACGCCCCCGGCAGTGAGCCAGTGTTTCACGGGAGACATCTGTTCGACCATCCGGCCAGACCAGCGACTCGTGCCGTCCGCTCAACCACAGCACGCCCCCGCACGTTCTGCTGAACAAAGCCGAGCCAGCGGTCCGGTCTGTTCACCGTGAAGGCGTGGGTCGGCTCACCACCGAACGACGACGGCACGGAGACGGCGACCACCACGGCGCCACCCCGGCCCAGGCCGGCCCGCGAGACGCGCGCCGTGGCACCGGCGTCTCGCCGGTGAACGACGCGCTGCTCAGGAGCGAGACGCTCCTGCCACGCGACCCGACGGCGCCCAAGTCCGGCTCCGTGACGGGCTTCCGGGCGGCTGATTCCGTCGCTGATTCCGTTGGTTGACAGTCCGCGCGCGTTTTGTATATCATGGGCCGGCTTACCCACCCTCGACAGCCGTCGCGGCGCAGGCAATCATCTCCTGATGACCAATCCGAGCGGCCCCGGACGCGACATCCTGGCCCTGATCGAGCAGCGGCCCCGCCTCATGGAAGGGGCCATGGGGACGCTGCTGGCGGCCAAGGGTCTCGCCTGTGAGAACACGGGCGAGCGCAACCTCACCCACCCGGAGGCGGTGGCCGACATCCACCGTTCGTATCTGGACGCCGGCGCCGAGGTCTTCCAGGCCAACAGTTTCGCCGCGAACCGGCGGATGCTCGAGCGGGCGGGGCTGGGCGGGCAGGTCGCGGAGATTCAGCGGGCGGCGCTGCGCGTTCTGCGGGGGGCGGTGGGCGACGGCTACCCGTGCGGCGTGAACCTGGGGCCGACGGGCGGACTGCTCGAACCGTACGGCGACATGCCGCGCGACGAGGCGGTCGGCATCTACTGCGAGCAGATCGAGAACCAGCTGCCCGAGGGCCCCGACTTCCTGCTGTTTGAGACCTTCGAGGCGCTGGAGGAGCTGGAGGCCGCGCTGGAGGCGGCTCAGGACGTGGCGCCCGACCTCCCGAAGCTCGCGTGCGTTTCCTTCTCCTCGCCGAACGGACGCACCATGATGGGCGTCGATGGGGCTCGCGCGGCCGAGCGGCTGATCGAGTTGGGCGCGGACGTGGTTGGGACGAACTGCGGGCACCTCGAGGGGCTGAAGATCGGCCTGCGCGAGATGCTCCGCGTTGCGGACCGGCCGGTGATGGCGGAGCCGAACGCCGGCATCCCGACGCTCGTCGGCAGTGAGACGCGCTTCGCGGGGACGCCGGAGCAATCGGCGGCGCTGGCGCGGGAACTGCTCGACTGGGGCGTGCGTTTGGTCGGCGGATGCTGCGGGAATACCCCGGAGCACATTCGGGCGATGAGTGGTGTGGTCAACGCGTAGACGGCGTGGGTCGGGACTGGAGTCCCGGCCTGCGGATCAGTTTGCCAACGAGTGCGACGCAAGGAGGCGCAGCAGCATGTTTCCCGACGAACTGCGGTACCACGAGGGTCACGCGTGGGTTCGTGAGGACGGCGAGGAGCTGACGATCGGCGTCAGCCAGTACGCGTCCGACGAGATGGGCGAAGTGATCTTCGCTGAACTGCCGGAGGAGGGCACGGAACTGGAGCGGGACGAGCCGTACGGCAGCATCGAGTCGGCGAAGGCCGTGGAGGATCTGATTGCCCCGGTGAGCGGGACGGTCGTGCGGCGCAACGAGGCCGTTCTGGATGCGCCCGAGACGATCAACGACGAGCCCTACGGCGAGGGCTGGCTGATCGTGGTGCGGTCCGAGGAGGACGGCGGACTGGACAGCCTGCTGAGCGCCGAGGAGTACCGCGCGCATGTGGGCGCCCCGGATGCCGAGGACGCCGCGGAGGAGGAAGAGGAGGAGGTTGAAGAGGAAGAGGAGCTCCAGTTCGACGAGGATGAGTGAGGACGTTGGCGCGGGCGCGCCATCGCCGACGGCCGGGACGTGGCGGCTGGTTCTCTCCGACCCCGCCGACGGCGCGCGCAACATGGCGGTTGATGAAGCGATCCTCCGGGCGCGGGCGGAAGGGTTGGCGCCGCCAACCCTCCGCCTCTACCGGTGGCAGCCCCCGGCAGTCTCCCTCGGTCGGTTCCAGGCCCTCGACGAGCGCATCGACGCCGCCGCGATCGAGCGGCGCGGGTACGGGCTGGTGCGCCGCCCGACGGGCGGTCGGGCGATCCTCCACGCCGATGAGCTGACCTACAGCGTGGTCGTGCGTGAGACCGACGTGACGGGCGGCGAGAGCCTGATGGCCTCGTACCGCGAGCTCTCGCGGGGCATCGAGACCGGCCTCGGGTACGTGGGGGTCGACGCCGCGCTGGGCGCGGAGGCCGGGGCCGCCGCCGAGAAGGCGCTCCCGACGATCTGCTTCGCCAAGACCGCCCGCTGTGATCTTGTGGCGGCGGGTCGGAAGGTGGTCGGCAGCGCTCAGACGCGCTCCCGCGGCGTGATCCTGCAGCACGGCTCGATCCCTCTGACCATCGACCTCGACGATCTCCTGGCCGTGCTGCCCGGTCCGAGGGACCGGCCGTTGGAGGAGCGCCGGCGAAGGGTCAGCGAGGCGGCGGTCGGCGTGTCCGAGCTCGTCGGGCGACCCGTGGCCTACGCTGAGCTGGCCGGCGCCATTCGGCTCGGTTTTGCGCGCGCGCTGGGCGTCGTGCTGAGACCGGGCCCCCTGCTGCCCCAGGAGGCGGCCTGGGCCGACGAACTCGTCGTGACGAAGTACGGCGCGCCCGAGTGGACGGCCAAGGCCCCGCCGCGAGGCGACGGGGAGGGCTGACAGGAGAGCCGCGCGCCCCCGGCGAACGGGCTGCCATGCATGAGCAGCGCTTCTTCGGGCGGCGGGTGCCGGTGCGGTGCGCGAGAGACGCTGCCGGTTTCCTCCTGCCCGCGCAGTTCACCCTCGGCGACGAGGTGTTCCACATCCAGGAAGTGCTGCTGCAGTGGCATGACAGCGGCTTCGCCTCGACCTCCTCTCGCCGCACCTGGCTCGAGCGCCGCCATCGGACGCACTACCGCGTGCGGGCCGACGACGGCTGCGTGTACGAGCTGTACGTGGACCGGACGGGCCGCCGCCGCGACTGGTACCTCGTGAGACGCACGTCGGACGCCGCCGGCGAGGCCCCGGCCACTCCATGAGCAACACACCCGGCGGGTCTCAGGTCTCCCCAGCCTCCTCGCCGACCCCGGCGCCATCGCCCCCCGAGCCGTACCGGGTTGACCTGACGAGCGGGAGCCTGCTGCGCGGGTTGCTGCAGCTCGTCTGGCCGATCATGCTGGCCTCGATGCTCCAGACCCTGGTCGGCTTCGTCGACGTGGTGTTCGTGGGGCGGCTGCCGAACGCGACGGCGGCCTTGGCGGCCGTGTCGATGTGCTGGAAGGTCGTGTTCGTGGTGATGGTGATCGTGTTCGCGGTGACCACCGGGGCGCAGGTGGTGGTGAGTCGCTCGGTCGGCGCGCAGGACATGGCCACCGCCCGGCGTGCTACGGGCCAGGCCTTCCT
>VGFB01000533.1 GCA_016869015.1 Armatimonadota bacterium | reverse complement strand
CCCCGCGACGGCGCTGTTCATCTCGACCGCCGGGTTGTCCATCGGGCCCTGGTAGTACAGGCAGCCCCGGGCGCCGTGCTCGTGGTGATCGCGGAGGAACTGCGCCGCGCGCTTCGGGTAGGGGACGAAGTAGCTCAACCGATCCAGCCGCGCGCCGTGGTACGTCCACAGCCCGCCCGAGGTACCGTAGGCGCACTGCATCCTCGGCACATCCTCCCAGGCGAGCATCCGTCCGCGATGGCCCTGGTCCATGAACAGGTCGATGTGCCTGCTCAGCTCCAGCACGGCCTCCCGGTCATCCCCCGTGAACTTGGGCTGCTCGCCCTGCTCGTTGAGACCCCAGTTCATCCAGTTGATCGGGCACACATACGCCAGCGCTTGCGGGTGGCGCGCCTTGATGTAGTCCCCGGCGCGCGCGTTCAGCCGCGCGTTGTACCCGACCCGCCCGTACTGCCCCGCGCACTTCGGGCAGTCACACCACCCCAGGTCCGCCGACTCCAGATGCACCGCGCCGAAGTCGTGGCGCGCGAACATCGTGTCGATCAGCTTCTCGATATACTCCCACGACCGCTCGTGCGCGCCGCACATGGCGTGCGGGTGAGGGCTGCCGTCGGCGTTCTTGCCGCG
This sequence comes from Armatimonadota bacterium, assembly GCA_016869015.1. GTDB lineage: Bacteria > Armatimonadota > Zipacnadia > Zipacnadales > VGFC01 > VGFC01. Next base: position 3,634 of record VGFB01000533.1, on the reverse strand, counting down.
CACCTCCGGGTCTTCCTCGATGATCCGATCATACCCCCACGTCATCAGCCCCAGCGGCATCGAGAGCCGTATCCCGCGCTTCTCCGCGGCCTTGAACAGCCGCTCCACTTGCCGGTTCCGCTCCCGGTCATCGAACGCGCCCACGATGTCCAGCGGGTACTGCGTGGTCGCGTAGAGACCGAAGGTATCCAGGTACTGGTAGCCCGCCTCGGCCATTACATCCAGCGCGCGCGCAATCCCGGCCACCGTCTGCTCGTCCATCTGCGGCGCCGGCCACTGCTCCAGCGGCAGCGCGCTGTTCCGCATGTCGTTGACCCACGCCCCAAACCCCAATCGGTAGTCGTAGGACGCCTTGGCCATCGTCGAGCTCCCTTTCCGCGGCAGTATCGCTGCGGCCGCGCCCGCCATCGTGGTCGCCACGAATCCGCGCCTGTCCATGGCAGGGGGTCGCGTCTTCAGAGTTCGATCTTCGTCTCGATCAGCCCAACTCCACCGGCCCGAACACCGGCACCGGCAGGCCCGCGCGGTCGCGCAGCCCGACCGCGGGGTTGTAGCCGCGCCCGTGCCAGAGCACCGCGGCTTGTGGCAACGGCTCCCGCAGGTGCAACGCGACCGTGGACGGGCCGCGCACCTTCCGCTCGGGGAGGGGAATCGCCTGTCCGTCGGCCTCGAGGCTGAAACCCGGGAAGCCTGCCCTCGGCGTCAGCGCGCCGTTCACGCTCGCGAAGCGGACCTCGACCGTCCGCCGGTCCTCGCTCACGGCGGCTCCGGCGAATCGCGGGCCGATCTCGCACGTTGTGTCGCCGTAGACGAGGCGGCTCGCCAGGTGCGCCAGCCGCACGCCCAGCGTCTTCTCGCCCACGGTGCCGATGTGAATGGCATCGGAGAGCTCCAGGTCGATGGCCGCTACCGTCGCGACGTTCGGCAGGTCGCCCTCGATCGCGATCTGCTCGGTCTGCACGCAGTTCCACTCGGGGAACGCGTCCGCCGGCTCGCCGTAGAACGGGCCGAGCTGCACCTGCAGAAAGGGCAACTCCGGCTGGCCGAGGTCTCGGCGTAATGCGCGGATCAGCTTGCCGAGCTTCTCGCGGAAGAGAGGGGCCGCCTCGGCGTTCGCGTCCGACTCGCCCTGGTACCACAGGCACGCGGCAGCCTTCCCGCCGACCGCGCGCACCCTCCGCAGCATCGACCCGTATAGCGACTTCCCGTCCAGATGCGCCAGATCAGGGCTCCACTGGTCCAGGCTCGTGCCGCCATGCGAGCAGGCGAGCAGCCCCACCGGCACGCCGTGGCGCCGGAAGATCTCCTTCCCGAAGCGTACCCCCAGGCCCGCCCCGGCCACGCGGAAGTCGCGGTCGAACTGGGCCCACTGCTCGCGGTTCTCGCTGGTCACGTCGAGGCCCCAGTGAACGGGGTCCACCGCCTCGTTGTACCGGCACAGGGGGTCCTCAGCGATGCCCCAGCGGTCGTCGTAGTAGAAGCAGCGCACCATGGGGGAGGGGCGCTCGCAATCCACCAGCTTCCCGCAGCCATCCATGTTGGACTGTCCGGCCAGGATGAACAGGTCCCCCACCAGTCGCTCGCCCAGGGACGGCGGCGCGCCGGGGGCCCTCTGTACCACCGGGGTCGCGTCTTTGAAGTTTGGTCTTCCTCTTTCCAGACCCATTACAGTCTCTGCTCCGTCCGGGCGATGATCATCTCCTGCCATTCCTGGCTGAGGGTGGTGAAGCGCGCGGACCAGCCGGAGATGCGGACGGCGAGGTTGGGGTAGTTCTCCGGGTGCAGCTGGGCGTCGCGGAGCATCGCGGAATCGACCACATCGACCTGCAGGTAGAAGCCGCCGAGCTCCACGAACGTTCGGAGCAGCCCGACGAGGGCTTCGAGTCCCTCGTCGCCACGCGTGCTGACGGGGTCCAGCTTCAGCTCCAGCGTGGCCCCGTTCGGCGTGCGCGTGAAGTCCATCTTGCAGTAGGACTTCGCCGCCGCCGTCGGCCCCTCGAGGTCGGTGCCCGGGGAGGGTGAGAAGTTCGTCGCCAGCACCGCGCCCAGCCGGTGCCCGTCGGGCGAGGCCTTGCGCGAGCCCCGTGGCGCGGCCCACTCGATCTCGCGGCCGAAGGTGCTGATCCCGCACGGGCGCTTCACCCCGTTGCGCTCCCGCACCCGCGCGACGAGCTCGGTGTAGTCGTCGAACACGCGCCGCATCATCGCGTCTGCGTCGGGGTCGTCATTGCCGTAGGTCGGGATGCGGCTGCGGATGTACCGGCGCAACGGCTCTTGATCCGCCCAGTCCGACCGCAGGACCTCCACGAACTCGGGCAGGGAGGACAGGCAGGAATGCCTGTCCTCCAAGGGCTCCCCCGTGCTATCGGAGGACAGGCATTCCTGCCTGTCCACGCCCCCATACACAAGTCTTCGGATCGCCAGCAGCCCGTTCGCGACGTTCGCCAGCCCGCCCGCGTGGGGCGCGAGGGCGTAGTGCCGCGATCCCCGGTCGTAGTAGCCCCGCCCGCGCTCGATGCAGTCCTCGACCAGCAGCGAGACCAGCGGCGCGGGGTGCCCGTTGTCCGACCACGTGTCCGCGACCTCGTTGTGCCAGTCCACGTGCTTCCCGAGACGCTCGACGTACGCGCGATAGAGGCTCTCGAAGTCGGGGAAGTCCGGCGGCGGCTGACTCGCGTCCTGGAGCCCCAGCACCTCGTGCAGCAGTCCGAGCGCATCGAAGGGCATGTACCCGAAGGTCGTCCGCCCGGGGATCAGCACCTCCCAGCAGCCGTCGTTGGTGTAGGTGCGCGCCTCCTCCGGAGGGTAGCCGAACCGGACCAGCCCCTCGATCGCGACCTCCTCGTTGTAGATCGACACGATCCCGCCGCCGTGCCGCTGCACCTCCGCGATCCGGCGCAGGAGTCGGTCGGGCGTGTGCGAGTTGACCCGCACCGCGATGGGGAAGTCGCTGATGTGCAGCTCCTCGACCACATCGAGGACCAGGTAGGTGACCTCGTTCGTGACCTCTTCGCCGTCGGCGTTCACACCGCCGAGGATCACGTTCTGGTAGTGCTGTGCATCCCCCGAGGGGATGTCGATGGCCCCGATCCACTCGCAGCCCTTGATCCAGAAGTGCGCGATGAGCTCCCGCGCCTCATCGAGCGTGAGGCGCCCCTCCGCCAGGTCCCGCTCCAGGTAGGGCCCGAGCATCTCATCGACCCGCCCCAGCCCCGACCAGTTGCCCATCAGGCGCTGGAAGGCATACAGGAACCAGAAGGCCTGCACGGCCTCGCGGAAGGTGGTCGGCGGCGCCTCCGGCACGCGTGCCAACGCCTCGCGCACCTCCCGGTAGACGGCTTGCTGGACCCCGGCGGAGCCCGCGATCAGCTCGTCGAGGAGCGCCAGATGACGTCGGTGCCAGATTCCCGCAGCTTCCAGGCAGAGACGCATCGCGCGCAGCAGGTCGAGGCCCTGCTCGTCCAGGTCGCCCCGCGCGAGTCGCTCATCGACCTGCGCCCGCAGGCCGCCATACCCGATCTGCAGCGCACGGTCGAAGCCCAGCGTCGTGTGGCTGGTGCTGCTGAGACCGGTGAGCGGCGCCTGGTGTCGCGGCGCCTCCAGCAGCGTGGCGGAGCCCACGATCCTCTCGCCG
>VGFB01000532.1 GCA_016869015.1 Armatimonadota bacterium | reverse complement strand
TCGAAGCCCGTGGCGTCCGCGAAGGTGGGCAGATCGGCGAACTCCCGGCTGCGAACCCGCCACGGGCAGCCGTAGAGCACGAGCTTCTGCCCCTCAGCGGCCCAGTAGAGGTTCCGGTCGATCAGCAGGCCCTGCTGCAGAGGGTCGAACCAGCGGTCGGGTTGCTCGGCCTGAACGGTCGCGGCGAACTCCTCCTCGGACTGGTGCTTCTCCCGTTCCCCCGGGTGCATCCCGAAGAACGCCGCGTCATACCACAGGCCCAGCTGATACCCCTGGTTCAGAGCGGAGATGTTGTCGGAGATGACGTGGCCGACGTTCCGGAAGGGCACGTCGCCGAGGTCCGGGGTGTCGAGGTAGCGCGGGCCCTGCTCGCGGAGGGCGATCCCGTCCTTGTTGCCGACGAAGAGGTTGTGCGCCACCACGCAGCTTCGGCTCTCGGCGAGGGTGAGGCCGGCGACGCTCCAGCCGCCCAGGCCTTCAGCCCTCACACCGTTGCGGAAGAAGGCGTTGTTCGTGACGTAGATGTCGCGGCTGATCTCGATGAAGATGCCGTGCTGCTCGTTCCCCTCGAAGAGGCAGTTGCGCACGACGACGTCCGCATCATCGATGTCGAACCACAGCCCCGGCCCGCCGTTGTTGCGGAACGTGCAGCGCTCGAAGGCGCCGTGGTGTGAGCGACAGATCTTGACGCCCCCGGCGTCCCAGCCGCGGGAGATCGGCTTGCGCGAGTTGCCCTCCCAGAGGCAGTCCTCGTTCAGGAAGCGCGTGCCCGTCGCGGCGCCGCCCACGTGGCCGCAGTTCCGAATGACGCACCGGCGCAAGACCCCGCCCTCGGGACCGACGCCGACCCCGCCACCGCACATCCACTCGATCACGCAGTCCTCGACGAGGTTGTGCTTGCCCAGCAGCCACACGGCCGGTCGCTGAGCGAAGGTGGCGCCGTAGCGGAAGGTGAGACCTCGGACCCAGACGTGGTCGAAGCCCTCGGGACGTCGCCAGGGGTCGGTCCCGAAGATCATGCCGCGCGTGCAGCCCTCGATGGCGTGTGCGTTGGGGTCCGAGTCGTCGGGCAGGCGCAGGTAGAGCGTGTCGTGCTCGACATCCGGGAAGAAGGTGCCCGGCTCCAGGGCGTCCAGCGACAGCACGAGTTGCGGGGAGTCCCACACTTTCCCATCAACGATGAGCTGCTCGGCGCGGCCGCTGCGCAGGTGCTCGTCATCGGCGGGATGGTGGTAGATCGGCTTCCCGTCAACGGTGTTGATGATGAACCTCGCGGCCCACGGGATTCGGTAGATCGCCGGATCGCCGGGGACACGCTGCCAGTCGGTCAGCACATCGGCGCCGGTCATGACCACCGTCTGCCCTTCGGCCCCTTCGTAGACGATGGGCGCGCCCGGGCGGCCCGAGTTCCTGGGTTCGGCCCACTCGCGGTAGAGGCCCTCGTGGATGACGACGCGGTCCCCGGCCTCGGCGACCTGGGCGGCCCGGGCGACCGTCTTCCAGGGCGAGTCGGCGGTCCCGAGGTTGTCGTCCGAGGCGGCCGGGTGATTCTGCGCGACATGGTACACGGCCGGTCGGGCGCAGCAGGGGGCCAGGAGCAGGAGCCCCAGGGCCAGCGATCGAGGGGTGCACATGGGCATGGTTACCTCCCGCCGGGACGTTGGGCCAGGGCCGCGATGGCGTCGGCGGCGGCGTCCCAGCTGCCGCGGCCCATGGCGGCGCGGAACTCCCGGTAGTCCTCGCGCATGCGTGCCACGCTCTGGGCATCGGTCAGGAGCGCGGACACCTCCCCCACGATGCGTTCGGGCGTGCAGTCGGTGTGCAGTAGCTCGGGAACGGCGCGCCGATCCAGGCCGAGGTTCACCATGCTGAGGAAGCGGATGTTCTTGCGCCTCCCGAGCCGCTGCATCGCCTTGGCGGTGAGCCATGCGGGCTTGTAGACGATGACCTGGGGGCAGTCCGCTACGGCCGTCTCGGTGGCCGCCGTCCCACAGCACACGACGGCGGCGTCGGCATGGGCGGCGATGGCGCGAACGCGAAGGGGGGAGACAACGTGGGAGCAGGGCAGGCCGACCAGGTAGCGGGATAGGCGTTGCTCGGACACGCCCGGAGCCTGACTGACGACGGCATGCAGCCGGGGATGAGCGACGGCCAGCTGCCCCAGGGCCTCGGCCATGATCGGCATGAGCCGCCCGACCTCATCGGGCCGGCTGCCGGGCATGAGGGCGATGACCGGGCTTGCCTCGGCGCTGGGCCGCAGTTCGGCCAGGCGGCCCGGGTCCGGTTCGGGCGTCAGCGGCAGCACGGAGTGATGGGGCACCCTCAGTACCCGAGCGCCCTGCCGTTCGTAGCGCCCGGCCTGCCAGTCGAAGGCTGAGACATACAGGTCGGCGGCCCGCATCACGTCGTCGTCACGGTCATCGCCTTGCACCCAGTCGCCCGGCGGGTAGACCCACGCGACCGGGGGTCTGGCCCCGGCGATGGCGTTCAGCAGCATCAGGCTGAACTTCCGGCAGGCGAACAGCACAAGCACGTCAGGGCGCTCCGCCTTCACGTACTTGGGGATGTGCCGACCCACCCACCACCATAACGGGACGCTGGCGACCACCGCGGCCACGCCGACCTGCCCCAGGGGGGAGGTGTCGCAGACTAGCCTCACCCCCACCTCGCGGAGCCCGGAACGACCGGCGGCCGCGACCTCGGCGCCGTGGCGCGAGATCAGTCGCTCCGCCAGCACCGCGGCGGCGGCGTCGCTGGACGCCTCAGGTGCCACGAGGAGAACGCGAAGCGGGCGAGGCAAGGTTCAACTCCCCACAGGTGCAGCGGCCCGACGAACTCCGAGACAATAGAGTTTCGCGCCGTGCCCGCCCGGCCCCTGCTGAGCCGGGCCCTGGCCCGATGCGGACCCACGAGACGACGACGGGTCGGCCCCGGACCAGCCCGTCCCGTAGGCGCGAGACGCGCGTTCCCAGGCAACGGGAACTGCCATGATCCGCGTGTTTCCCTGTGCCCGAACTACTTCTGTCCGGCGGTGTTCGGAAAGGGGTCACGGTCTCAGCGGCGGGTCGTGGACGCGGTGTCAGCGTGACCGAGCGTCCCCGCGTGGGGGTGATGGCGGATGACCAGAGAGCGGCGTGTCCTGCGCCAGGGCGTGTGCGTCGTGGTCGCCGTCCTCGGGCTGTTGGTGGCCCTGCCGGCGGTGGTCGTGGGCTTCGTGACTATTGGTAACGGCCTGGAACCGGCGCATGGGGTGGTGCCGCCGCTCCCCTTGAGCCTCTTGCTGGCGACGCTCCTGACCCCCCTCGTGCTCTCACTGTTGCTTTTCGTCTGGAGGCTGGCGGGGCGGTGGTGGGCAGCGTGGTGGCTGGTGGTCGGCCTGGGGGTTCTGGCTGACGCGCTGCTGACGGCGGTGTCGCAGCGGCACGGCCTGGGCACGCTGTTCGTCGTGCCGGCGGCAGTGTGGTTCGGGGCCTTACTTGGGGCGGCCGCGGTCGTGGGTCTGGGCTTGGCCCAGCTTTGGGTCGTGGGAGAGGTCGCGCGCTCGCGGGGTTGGGAGGCGGCCCCGGCGACTCCGGCGAAACGGTCTCGTTGGTGGGCACTCGCGCCGATCGGGGCGTGGCTGATCTTGGCGGCGGCTCTGGTGTGGGCGTGGGGGCCGCCGCTCCCGTTCGATAGGGACCGTTGGGCGACCTGCGAGTCGTCCCAGGCCGCCTGGGGAGATAGCTCCCGCGCGCGGATGGCGCAGGACCTGATCGCGCATCACCTCCGCCCCGGCATGAGCGACGTGCGGGTGCAGGAGCTCCTTGGCGACGACGACCACCCCGACATCTACGCCCTCCATCCGCGCCCAACATTATCGCAGGCGCTCCTGGCCACCGCGCGGTGGGGTTGGGTGTGCCCCGGGCTGAGGGTGAGGTATGCGCACTTCGACCGGAGGGACCCCCAGGCGCCTCGTCGCGTGGTCCGGGCCTCGATCATGGGCTCTTACATCGGCTTCACCGACTGACCGGAGCAGGAGAGACCCCCATGTCGCCGTTCATCCGTCGCGGTCTCGCGCCGGCGGTCGCGCTGCTATTGCTTGCCCAGGGGGCCCACGGCATGGAGGTTAGCGTCGTTCATCACGCCCGCCGGACGATCTACCACTCGGCCCAGACGCCGGGGTACACGTGCTGGTCGGGGATCTGGCGGATGCCCGACGGCAGCGTGATGGTGTGCTTCACGGAGGTGACCGGGGCGCCGGCGAACTGGCGGCCGCGCGCGCCGG
>VGFB01000531.1 GCA_016869015.1 Armatimonadota bacterium | reverse complement strand
CGCTCACCGGCGAGGACTGGGGGGCGGCCGTCCGCTGGGATGAGCGGGCTCTGCCGGTTGGGGCGTCTCGTCGATATGTCACCTACTACGGTTTGGGCGGCAGCGTGTCGGACTTCACGCCGCCCTACGTCCTGGCCGGCTACGCGCCCCTCGAACTCGAGGTGGTCGAGGGCGATGATCCGACCACTCCGGGCACCGTCGAGGAGTACTACCTGGGCGACCGCACGGGGAGCGCCATCTGGGACGTCAGCGCCTACTGTGACAACTTCGGCGCCGGGTCGATTCTCGACGCCCGCGCCACCATCAGCCTCCCCGAGGGGTTCGAGCTGGACCAGACCCAGGGCGTGCAGTCGCGGACAGTGCTGCTGGGCTCCATCCCGCGGGACACCCAGGCCTCGGCCCGCTGGCGTGTGCGCGCGACCAACGCCGTGTCCCCGGGGATCCACCAGGTCCGGTTGAGCGGGCCCCTGGGGAAGTCGGTGATCCGCAAGATCAGCGTACCGGCTCTGCCCACGCTGCCTCAGGACGGGCTTGATCCCGTGCGCGGCCTCAGCATGGTGACGGTGCCCTACCACTTCCAGACGACGGACGCCGAGCACGTCTTCCAGAGCCTGGGCAGCCTGCAGAGCAGCGATGCCGCCCTCGTCCGCTGGGACCCCCAGGCGCAGCGGTACTGGTTCTTCCCGAACGGTCCCAGCGGCTTCGTGACCAACGTCGAGCCCGGGGTAGGCTACTGGCTCCTGAACCGCCTCCGCGTGCCGATCGTCTTCCCGGATCCCCCCGACCGGCAGCCGGTCTCCACCGCCGATGCGTACCCGGTCAATCTGGATGCCGGCTGGAACCAGATCGGGTCGCCGTACACCGCCACGATCCGCTTCGATCAGGCGACGGTGATCGGCTCGGACGGCATCGAGCGGACGCTCATGGAGGCGGCCGGCGCCGGGCTCATTGTGCCGACGCTGTACGCCTACGATCCGGCGCTGAACGACTACACGTTCCCGCTGTCGCTCGAGGATCTGGTCCTGGAACCCTATGTCGGGTACTGGTTCCTGGTGTTGCGCCCGATCACGCTCGTGTTCCCGACGCCCACGCTCTTGCCGTTTGAGGCGCCGGCTCCGACGGCAGCGGTTGAGGAGAGCGGCTGGCGCGTCCCGCTGGTGGTGAAGGCCGGAGAGGTCGTCCGCACCAGCCGGGCCTTCGGCGCCTCGTCGGCCGCCTCGGATGGTGTCGACGCGGCTGATGTGATGTGCCCGCCCGCGGCCGCCCTGCCCAACGGTGCGCGGCTCGGGGCGGGCTTCCTCCACGGCGACTGGGGCCCGCGCTCCGGAGAGTACTACACCGACATCCGCGCGGCCGGCCCTCGCCCGCAGTCGTGGACCTTCGTGATCAACACGGACATGGCGAACGAGTCCGTGTCGATCGCCTGGCCGGAGCTCGGGAACATGCCGGCGGGCCTGACGGCCACCCTGCAGGACCTGCAGACGGGCCAGACGCGCTTCATGCGGACTACAAGCTCCTACACGTACAACTCGGGCCAGGGCGGGCCGCGCCAGTTCCGGATCTCAGTCGGCGAGCGCGGACCGGCCGCCCTGCAGGTCGTCGGTTTCACTGCCGTGCCGGCCGCCGGCGGGGTGCAGGTGAACTGCACGCTCACCGCCGCGGCCAGCGTCGATGTCGTCGTGCGGAACATGGCCGGTCGCGTCGTGAAGCGTCTCTGGGAGGCGCGCCAGACGCCCGCCGGAGACACGACGGTCGTCTGGACGGGCCAGGCCGACAGCGGCCTACCCGTCCCCAACGGCGCCTATGTCATCCAGATCACGGCGAAGTCGCCTGAGACCGGCGAGCAGACGGGCGTTTTGCGGACCGTCCACTACCAACGCTGAATCGCCGGGCGCCGGTCATGCGGCCGCCCGAGACAGGGCCCGCAGCATCCGCTGCCATCACGTCGCAGCATGACGGGGCCGCCGGTTTGAGGCCCCGGCCGGGAGGGAAAACGGCTCATGACCAGACTGCGCTACAGTAAGCTCGGACGGAACCTGAGCTACACGCTGATCGCCGCCCTGTTGCTGGGGGTTGTGGCGCCCTGGGGATCGCTCCTGACCGCTCGGGCCGGCGCGCAGGGCGGAGCGAAGACGATCCTCGCATTCCCCGCCGTCGATGAGAGCGAGGAAGGGAACCTGGCGGATGTAGCCGCTCGCGTCACGGCGGCGCTGGCCCTGGCGGGTCAGGACCAGAAGGCCATCGACCTCGAGGTCTTCTCCGCCAGTTCACCGATGGTACGCCGTGCCTTGGCCGATGGCAGCCTTCGGGCGGCCGACGTGGAGGCGCCAAAGGACGCGGTCAACGCTCTGACCATCGGTCAGGCCTTTCGGGTTCACTCCGTGATCCTGTTGAGCGTGCAGAGCCTCACGCTTGCCGGTGATCCTCGCCAGGCCGAGATCGCGGTGATGGGCACCGAGTACGATGTGGCCGCCAATGTCGACCCCGACACGGGGGCCGTCGCCGCCAGTCCCTCGGGCAACACGTTCGGCGTGTCGGGCGTGGCAAAGGGGCGACGGGCTGCGGGTGACGATGCCGGCCTGATGCGGCTCGCAGCCAAGAATGCGGCCGACAAGATCATGCATGTCCTCACCGGGAAGAGCGCCGAGGAGTTCGTGGAGCGCGGCGCCAAGCCGGAGAAGCGCTCGAATCTGTGGCGCTGGCTGGCACTGGCGCTGGTTGTGGGGGCTGTCGTGGCCGCGACGTCGAGCGGAGGCGACGAGCCGGTCGTGCCGGTCGATGATACCGTGCCGACCCGCCTCAGCACGCGCGCCACCGGTGACGGCATCCTCCTGCTGTGGCGCGCCCCGGCCACGGCCAAGACGATCTTCAAGTATCAGATCCAGCGCTCCGCGGACGGCGGCGTGTTCGTGCGCATCGACGGCGACAAGGTGGGCCCGGGCGACACCCGCTTCACCGACTTCGACATCGTGGCCGGCACGGCGTACGTCTACCAGGTCCGCGTGCTCTACACGGACGGCTACATCTCCCCCTGGGTGACCTTCAACCAGGTGGTCGCCCCCTGAGGCGCTCGGCAGAATGCACGCTTCCAGGCCGTCGACGGCAGCCCGGCCAGGCCCCGGTCCCGAGGCCTGGCCGCTCTGCTGCCTCCGCTTGGTCGCGGGTCGACATCCTGTGCTCCGGCCTGGATTGGCCTTGGCTCTCCTGGGCCTCCCGGCGCTGCTCTCCGGGCAAGCCATCCGCTTCGGCGGCAGCCGGGTCGTAATCACCGCCAGCCCCTCGCGCCTGCCGGCCGACGGGGAGGCCGCGTCTCGGATCCGCGTCGAAGTTCGCGCTCGGGACGGCTCCCCGGTTCCGGACGGGACAGAGGTCATCGTCTCCACCGACCTCGGGGACCTCACCACGGACGCCGGCTCCAAGCAGCGCTCGGCGGCCATGCGCACGAGCAACGGGTACCTGCAGGTGCTGCTGACCAGCGAGGAGCCCGGTAACGCGACCGTGCGCGCCACCTATCTGGACAGCCGCAACCAGGTGACGGTGCAGTTCACACCGCCCGGCGAGGGCGGACGGCCGGAGTCCCGAGTCGTTCACGTGTCGGGCGGTTGGGTCGGCTACTGCACCGACCTGGACCTCGTCGAGGCGCGAGGACCGGCGGAGCTGCGCTATCAGGGGCTGACGGTGGAGGCCGACACCCTGCAGCTGAACCCTCGGACTCTGGTGGTGCGGGCTGACGGCGTCCGGTTGAAACGACGCGATCGGGAGCTGGAGTGCGAGGATACCTACCTCGAGCTCGCCTCGATGCGAGGCGGCTGTCGGCGCTTCGGCGACCTGGGCGTGGAAGAGGTCTACTACAACGCGTATACGTTGCAGCCCTCGGACGTCGAGCAGAAGATCCCCGAGGGCGCCTACCGTTTCGATGACCGCGAGGGGCGCATCTGGACGGTCACGCGCTCGCTGTCGCTGTTCCCCAACGAGAAGATCGTCATGCGCAACGCCAGCCTGCATGTCGATCAGCGGCGCGTGATGCGCTATCCGCCCTACTGGGTCATTGCCTTCGAGGGCTACACCGGTTCGAGCAACACGCAGTTCCTGCAGTTCGACAGCACCGGCGGTCTGGCGCTGGACTTCCCCTTCTTCTTCAGCGTTACCGATACGTCCACCGGGGCCCTGAAGATCCAGCGCGGCGCGTCCAACGGCAGCTTCATGGCGCGCAACGGTTGGTCGCTGGCCCTCGAGTTCACCAACCAGAGCCTGGAGGGCGATCGCGA
>VGFB01000530.1 GCA_016869015.1 Armatimonadota bacterium | reverse complement strand
GTGCCGACCCCGGGCCCGAACATCTTGGCCATCTCGCCGGCGAGCGGTTTGGCCCAGAAGGCGCACTCATCGCCGGCGATCGTCTGCTGCGTCGTGTAGGGCAGGATGAAGTCGATGTCTTGCAGGAGCCGGTCGATCTCCGGCTGCGCCTTCCGGCGATAGGCCGAATCGATCGGGCTCGCGGTATAGCCGACTCCTCCTGCGGTGATCGCCCCCGGCTCCTCCCAGACCGCGTCCTCGCCCGCGACCCCGTACAGCCGCCCCACCCGGGGATCGGGGAACTCGCGCCTCCGCAGGTGGTTCGGGTACCACGACACGTCATTGACCGTCGGCGCGTCGGGCAACAACCCCTTGTGCTTCTCCCACGCCCGTTCGATCACGAACCGGTTCGGGTCGTCATCGGGCCCGAGATCGTGGCTGTGCATCAGTCGGAACCGCGACCCGAAGGCATCGCCCTTCTCCGGATACCTCAGCCCGCTGTAGCCCTTCCCATACGGCCACACGAGCGCGAAGAACTCCACGGAAACGGGGTCAGGAACCGTTTCCCCGACGTCATGGAAAACGGGGTCAGGAACCGTTTCCCCGACGTCATGGGAAACGGTTCCTGACCCCGTTTCCCAGCAATAGCTACTCCCGATCAGCTTCTCGCTGTTGTCGGTCAGGCGAGCCTCGTGGAAATCGTACCCGACGTACTCCCGCGTGCTCGGCTTCCAGAGGCCCGCAACCGGCACCGGGTACGCGCCGATCGGCGGCGCGTACATCCAGTGGCGTGACCAGTCGCTCACGATCGTCCGCCCCGGCCCGACCGCCTGCATCTGGATGTACTGATCCACCACCGGCGTCCCGATCGGCCACCCGCGCTGATGGAAGATCTCCGCCCCCGGGAGGCTGCACGCGAGGAAGTGAAACGGCGCCCCGCCGTCGGTCCTGTCCGGCGCCCCGCCCCTCCCGAACACCCCTTCCCACGCCGCCTGATCGAACTCCAGCAGCCTCATCTCGAAAGCGACCTCGGGGTACGGGTCACCGTCGTATAGCCGCACCTCGACAAAGGAGCTCGGCGCGAGCTTCGGCGTGGGTTCTGCCACCAGCGGCGCGAAGCGCAGCACCTGCGCGCCCTTCTCCTTCCGCGCGACCGCGCGCGGAGCCACGATGTTCCCCAGGCTGCCGAACCGCACCGCGTACGACGGTTCCTCGGCGCCGGAGACCACCCGGAAGCCGACCAAGGCCCCGCCCTCAGCGAGCGCCTCCACCGCCACCGACCCCGAAGCGATCCGCGCGGGCTCCTGACCGAAGCAGACGGGAGACACGACGAGGGCGAGCAGCGGCACGAGAGCGCGCATGAGGAACCTCCTGGTACGGCGAGGACAGTCGCGCGCAACTTCGAGAGGGAGCAGGAGGGGACCTTCGGGGGGGCGAAGGTCAGATCAGGCCGACAAGGGACAGCTTCGTCGGCGGACGCGCGGGGAGGTGGTAGTCCTTGCGCCGGCTTCGGAACGGCACGGCGCTGGCGCTGGCGGTGATGACGCCCCTGATCGTGCTCATCCCTCTCTTGGTCCAATCACGTCACCTGCTGGACGGCCACGAGTACCGGGTCCTGGGCCATGCCATCTCGCGGGAGCTCGCGGTCGCCATCGGGGCGGTGGCGCTTGGCTGCCTGTACATGTGGCTGCCCGTTCTCGCGCTGCTCATCTGGTCGTCGGTCTCGGTTGCGCGCCGGCGCACAACTGGCGGACGGTGCGCTAGCCCCGACGCGTGAGATGATCGCGGACTGTGCAGGGAGGTGCGTCCGGGATGGACTTGACCGCCGTGTACGAGCAGGATGGCGAGTGGATCATGGGGTACATCGTTGAGATGCCCGGGGTGAACACTCAGGGGCGCACGCTCGACGAGTGTCGCGACAACCTGCAGGACGCCCTGCGCGAGTGCGTTGCCGCGCGACGCGAGCAGGCGGCCGCCGGAGACCATACCTATCGCGTCGCCGAGGAGCGCACGCGCCTGGAGCAGTGAAGCCCCGCCAGTTCCCCTACCCTCGCCCCCGCCCGGTCTTCTGGTAGAACTTCCCCCGATGCCCTATCTCTGAGATGGTCACCGTTCGGGCTTCGTCGTCTACCCGGTAGGCCACGCGGTACGCCCCGACGCGTAACTTCCGGAGTCCTTTGAGGTTGCCGACAAGGGGTTGGGTGGTGGAGGGACGGGGGTCGTGCGCGAGAGCCTGGAGGCGGGCAATGATCCGCTGCCGAGCGTCCTTGGCCAAGTCCAGCAGCGCCCTTTCCGCTACCGGGTCGAAGCGGACGCGATAGCTCACGGCAGCCGCTCCGACTTCGCCATGACCTCCTCGAGGGGCACGTAGTCCTCTTCCCGCGTGGTCGCCAGGCGCCTCTCCGCCGTTTCAACGAGTGCCCGGTCCACGGCACGCTCCTCGAACAGTTCCTCGATGTCCTTGCGTCTGAACCGCCACGTGTGCGCGAGCCGGAGGGCCGGAAGCCAGCCTCGCCGCGCCAGCTTCCGCAGCGTGTCCGGGCTGGTCTTGAGGTACGCCGCCGCTTCCGCGGTCGTCAGGATCTCATCCATGCGTCGCCTCGCTGCGTGTCTTAGCACGTCTTAGCGTGTCTGATAGCATGTTACACGCCACTTGGCCCCGCGTCAAGCCGCCCGTCAGGGATGGGCCGGGCGGCCCGCGCGAGGGTGGGCCTCAGTTCACCCCGACCAACGTGCCCGGCCAGAGGGCGAGTTCGTGGGCGGCGGCCGGTTGCCCTTGCCACAGCCCAAACACGACGGTGTCGAGGCCGCGGACGAGCTCGGCCATGTTCGCGTAGCTCAGCTTCTCCCAGGTGTCGGCAGGGCTGTGGATGTTCTGGTCATGGTCCCAGCTGGGGCCGGCGAGGTACAGGGCCTGGTAGCCCTCCTGCCAGAAGGCCCAGTGGTCCGACCAACGGATCGCGGGGTCTGAGCGGTCCATGCTGCGGAGCGCGAAAGTCGTGCTCTGCCCGAGGAGCCGCTTCACACGCTCGCCGGTGGCGCTTGACCTGACGTTTGAGCCGACGAGGAGGTAGTGCCTCCCGCCCGGGTAGTAGCCCACCATGTCCAGGTTCAGCATCACCCGCAGGTTCTCGCCCGCGGCGCGCGCCGCGCGGGCGCAGACCAGGCTCCCCATCTTGTTGGTGCCCCACCAGGGGTCTTCCTCGTTCACGAAGGCCACGAACCGCACCGACCCCGGGGTCGTCTTGCCACTCAGCCGCCGCGCGAGTCCCAGCATGGCGGCCACACCGCTCGCGTTATCATCGGCGCCGGGAGCGTAGTAGCTGTCGTAGTGCGCGCCGATGAGCACGATCGGCAGGGAGGGGTTGCGCCCCCGCTTGTTCGCGATGACGTTGCGGACCGACTTGCCCCCCGCGGTGAAGGTCTGCCGCGTCACCGTGTACCCCTGGGCCCCGAAAGCGTCCTCAATGTAGTTGGCGGCTTGGGTCAGGTGAGTGTACGCGTTCACGCTGCGGTTGCCGATGGTATCGGAGAGCGTCACGACATGGGTCTTCAGGAGTGTGGGCAAGGGCGGCGAGGCGCCAAGCGTATCAGCATCGCCGGTGAGCGCCGGGGCCGGTTGCCCTCCGCAACCGGCCAAGCCCAGTAGCGCGGCCAGCAACCCGAGACAGACGGCTTCACGAGGCAAGCGTTTCACGGGGCGCGGCTCCTTCGGGAGACGGCGGATGGCCCTCTCCTTCGCCTTCCCCCAGGAAAGGCCTGCTGACCAGAGGAGGGTCGAAGACGGGACACGACGCTGCGAGGTCGGGTCGCGCCTGCACGTCAGACGGATCGTCGGGCCAGAGGGCCTACCGAGGGACAACACATGCTGGCCACCCGGCAGCCTCGCTCCCTTTGAGCGGCGCGGCGGATGGCCGAGGAAACCGGATCCCGTGTCCTGAGCCCGCTATCGAGTGACGGTTCCCCAGAACCTGCCAGGTGCTCCTGCCGCCACCCGGTCGCTGTCCGCCGCTCGCCAGCGATCCAGCCTGCCAGGCATACTGTAACCCAGCGTGGGGCTCTCGGAGATCGGTCGGAGCCCCGACATATGTCTAGACAAGTTTCTTGACATAGGGCTAGCCAGAGTATTACACTGAGTGTGTGAGTATGCCGACTGCGGTATGGGGGAACTACGTCCGACGCTTGCGGCGCCACATCGACATGCCGCAGGACGACTTCGCGCGCCTTATCGGTGTAAGGCCCAAGACGGTGCACCGGTGGGAGACCGAGCGGAGCCGGCCCCACGCCCTCGCCGT
>VGFB01000529.1 GCA_016869015.1 Armatimonadota bacterium | reverse complement strand
CCTAGACCTCTGCGTCGCCTTGTCGGGCTCTCTACGCGCCCGCGCGGGGCATCGTGTTCCTCTGGTCGAACATTAGTTCCATTCGCTCCCGGTCCTGCCGGGCAGGCTCAGCCCGCGCGTGTCCCGGGGTGCGGCGGCAAGGTCTTTCGGTGAGGGGGTGCGAAACGGGGCGGTGAGTCGGCATCCGAGCCCGGTGAGAAGCGAGGGTCCTGCGGTGAGCCATCCGAACGAACTGAGACGACAGTCGGCCGACGGAACGTTCTGCATTGTGCCCTACAACCATCCCGACTTCTCGTGGACACACCATCGGGAGTGGCATCAGGAGCGGTATGCCGTGAGCACCGCCGAGGCGCTCGATCTGATGCGCGAGCACCGGGAGTTCCGCTTCTGCATGGAGCCGTGGATCGATCACATCGAGCCATTCCTCGAGCGCTGCCCCGATCGGGTCGAGGAGCTACGGGAGCGGCTGAACTCGGGGCGGATGGGCGTGAAGGCCTTCACGCTCACCAGCCCCCGGCCCGTGTCCGCCGGCGATGAGACCTTCTTGCGGAACATGATCCTGGGTCGGCGGCGGTACCGCGAGTTCGCGCCGGACGCGGACCTCTCGGTGATGGCCTGCCCCGACGTGGGGCTCGGGCACAGCCAGATGCCGCAGGTCTGCAAGCTGGCGGGCGCGAGGATGTACCGGGGCTGGCGGTCGGACTCGGCGTTCTCGGCGCTGGGAGTCCCGAGGGCGTTCGTGTGGCGCGGGCTGGACGGGACGGAGCTGATCACCTCGCGCGGCTGCTACGGCGGGCTGGTCTCCGACGAGCTGATCCCCGACGACTTCGCCGACCGCTGGGACGAGGTGGTGGAGCGGCTGTTCGCGGGGGAGCTGGCGCACGCGATGGACTGCTCGCAGTCGAGGACGTGGTGGGTGGCGCAGGGGATGGATGATGCACGGCCGCTGCGCGGCTGGCCGCGAGACAAGCGGCTCCCGCTCATCGACTTCGTGAGGGCGTGGAACGAGCGCGAGCCCAGCGCGATGGTCTTCGCGACGCCGAACGAGTTCCGGGCGCGGCTGGAGCAGGAGACGCTGCCGGTCTGGGAGGGCGTGGTCGATCAGGTGGACGTGGCGTACAACGCGGGCTGGCACGGCGCGCGGGGACTGTGGCGGCTGAGGCAGCAACTCGACACGGCGATGGTGATCGCCGAGCGGGCCTGTGCGGCGGCGAGCCTGGCAGAGGCGCGGGTCGCCGGCCCTCACCGGCTGGAGGCGCTGTGGACCGAGGCCGTTCGCGTCGCGTCCCACGCACAGCAGTGGGTCTTCGAGAAGGACTGGGAGTGGTTGCTGAGTCGGGCGCGGTACGCGCTGCGGGAGATGCGCGAGGTCATGGAGCAGGCGGTGGCGAGGATGGCCGGGGTCGGGCGGCGCTTCGGGGCTGCGCGCCCGTTGGTGCTGTTCAACCCGCTGCCTTACGCGCGGGAGGAGACCGTCGAGGTTCCGTGGGTGCAGCCGCGTCAGGACGCCGCCGGGCACCGGGTCCTGGACGCGGAGGGGCGCGAGGTCCCGCTGCAGCTGGGCGAGCAGGCCGGCGAGGCGTGGGGCGACTGCCTGGTCGAGGCTCCGCTGATCTTCCGGGCGCGCGTGCCGGCGATGGGCGTGGCGGTGTACCAGGTGGAGGACGGCCCGGTTGCCAAGGCCCCAACGCCCCCCGAGCAGGACACGCTCGATACCGGGGCCCTGCAGGTGCGGCTGGACGGGCGGGGGCTGCAGGCGGTCACCGACCGGCGGACCGGGCTCTCCTGGCAGGCGCCGCGGGGGTCGGCCATCGGCGACTGCCGGCTGCACGAGATGGGCCCCGGCGTCCTGCACATCGGGGCGATCACCGGCGTGCTCTCGGGGCAGACGGGCGCAGGTCGGTGGGTGCTGACCGGCCCGCAACGGTGGGTCTACCGCTGGGAGTGCGAGTTCCATCGCCACCGGGTGCGGCAAGACGTGGTCCTCGACGCGGGGGCCCGGCACATCGACTTCCTGACCCGGGCCTTCTGCGCGGGCGCGAACGGGTTCTTCGCCCTGTGTTTCGAGCTGCCGATTCGGGGCGCAATGCACGTCGACATCCCCTTCGGCGTCGAGCCGCGCGATCCGGCAAGCGAGCCGTACGCCATGACGATGCCCTTCACCCACAACAACATCGAGCGGCACCGGGAGCACCAGTTCTGGGCCCGCAGTTGGGCGTCGGTCGGCGAGGGGGAGCGCGGCATCGCGCTCATCACCGCCGACGGCGACCGGTACTGGACGTACGATGCGGCAACGGGCGAGCTGCGGCACATCCTGTTCACCGCGCTGGATGACATGGACAGCGGTTGGGAAGCGTGGGTGCCCAAGGACCGCCTCGCCCTCGGCTGGCACGACTTCCGCCACCGCCTGATCTTCCACGACGGCGACTGGCGCGCGGCCGACCTGTGCGGCGCCTCGGATCGGCTCCGCCTGCCGCTGCAAGCCGTGAAGCCGGTCGGGCCGGGCTCGGAGGCGCTGGTCGAGCCGGTCGATCAGCTGCGCATCGAGCCGACGCGCGTGCGGCTGTCGGCGCTCCACGAGACCGAGAGCGGCTACGTGTTGCGCTTGTACGAGTCGGCCGGCGAGTCGACGGAGGCGCGCGTTGAGCTTCCGATGGGGTTCCGGGAGGCCGGGCGCACGGACCTCAATGGCGAGCCGCTGGAGGAGGCTCTCGAGCTGCAAGGGCGCACGCTGCGCCTGCCTCTGCGAGCGTGGGAGATCGCGACAGTGCTGCTGAGGCGATAGGTGACCATGCTGACTTGGGCTCTGAGTCTGGCGGCCACGGCGATGGGGCAACCCTCGCTGCCGTGGCAGACCAGTACGCTCTACGACGAGTACGGCAGCCAGGACCGAGTGCTCCGCCCGTGGACGCCCGTGGACTGCGAGGAACGCCGGCTGCGGGTCTGGGGTCGTGAGATGGTCTGGCAGGCCCCGAGCCTCTTCCCCGCGAGCGTGACCAGCGGCGGCGTTGAGCTTCTCGCGGCGCCCATGCGCCTCATCGCGACCACCAACGGGCGTTCGCGACCGCTGGCTCTCACACGCTTCACCATCCGCGAGCGCCGGCAGAGTCGCGTCACCTGCACGGCCGTCGGCGAGGCCGGCGGTCTGACCGCGACCGCCGACCTGTGGATGGAGTACGACGGCTTCCTGTGGGTCGTCCTCACGTTTGCCCAGAGCGACCCGGCGGGCCGCGTGGACGCCTTGCGTCTGGAAGTCGAGCTGCCCCGGGCGGGAGCCACACTCTACCAGACCTTCAGCCGCCCTCACACGGGGTGGATCGGGGACCCGCCGATCGCGCTGCCCTGGTTCGCCAATCGAGCGGAGCACATCGCCAACTTCTATCACTGGCTGGGGAATGAGGATCGAGGGCTGGGGTTCACCTACACCAGCCTGCAGCACTGGGCGCCCCGGTCAGACGAGGCGTTCTGCACCATCGAGCCGGGATCGGACACCGTCACCTACCGGGTGAACCTGATCGAGAGCCGGTCGTCCCTCGAGGGCCGGGAGTTCCAGTTCGGGATCCAGGCGACGCCGATCAAGCGCTTGCCCCCGGACTACCACTCGATGGTGAGCACGGGGCTGGACTACCGCGACTGGGCCGCCTGGAAGCGGCTCCAGGACGGCCTGGACTCGGTGGTGATCTGGCCGCCGGGCCACATGAGAGGGCTGAATGACCCCGATCACGTCGACGCCGATGCGCTCCGCGCGTCGGTGGCCTACGTCCACGACCGGGGCCTGGCGGCGCTCTTCACGGGCTGCCCCCAGAAGGTCAGCCCGCTCGCCGATGAGTTCGAGGCCCTCCGGGGCGAGTGGCTCGTGCACCCGGAGTCCGTCCTGGACTGGGAGGGCACCCCGCACTACCAGAACTGCGGGCGCTCGGCGAGCCTCCGCCAGTGGCTCTTCCATGGGTGGGGCCCAGGCCTCGTGGAGGCGTGCGGCTTGGAGGGGATCTACTACGACGGCTGGCAGACAGGCCAGATCGCCTGCAGCAACGGCCGGCACCGGTGCGGCTGGACGGACGCGCAGGGCATGCGCCACGCCACTGTCCCCGTCCTGGAGGGTCGGGAGTTCAACCAGCGGATGGGCATGTTTCTGGAGGACCACGTCCGCAGCGAACGAGTCGCCCCGTCGTCGGCCCCCGAGCGGGGCGACTTCCCGGACCACCACTATCGGATCCACTCGTGGGAGTTCGTGCCCTCGGTGATGGGCTTTGCCACGTCCTGGCTGACCGGGGAG
>VGFB01000528.1 GCA_016869015.1 Armatimonadota bacterium | reverse complement strand
GTCCAGCGGCAGCTCCGCGTCCTCGTCCGGCGTCGGGGCCGAACGTGGGGGGGCGGCCCGCGGCGTCAGCTCGGGCGGGCTGGGCGGCAGCCGGAACGGCTTTGGGCGCTCCGCGACCCGCTGTCGCCGTTGCTGGTCCTTCTGGTACACGGAGCGCTGCGCATCCAGCATCCGGCGCAGGATCTCCTGTTGCCGCAGTGCCGTCTGCCCCCCATGGCGCTCCGCGCGGAGGTCGCGCTCCACGTCCTGCATCTGACCCGGCACATCGCCCAGCCGGTCGAGGAGTCCCGAGGCCTCGCCGGCCTTCTGCAGCAGGCGCTCAAGGCCCTCCCGGATGCGCTGCTGCTCGTCGCCGGGAGTCCCGCGTCCACCCTCGGGGCGGGGTGTCTGTCCCGGCCCGCGGCGCGGCTGCGACTGTTGGTTGAGGGCCCGCTGCTGCTGCGCCAGGCCCTGGAGCTGCTGCATCAGCCCCTGCATTCCCGCCGCATTCGCGGCCTGCTGCATCTGCTCTCCCGCCCGGATGAGCGCCTCGGCCAGCTCGTTCAGGCCGCGCATCGCCTCGCGCTGGGTCTGAGCCGCCTGCGGGCCGGCGCCACCGGCGGCCTCTCGTCCGGCGCGGCCCATGCGGTCAGCGATCTCCTCGGCCTCTCGCGCCAGGGAGGGCGCGATCACCGGCGTCTGCTGGGCGACCTCGGCCAGCTTCTCCCCCAACTGACGCGTCCCGATCTCCAGCGCTTCCTGCTCGCGGCGCACTCCCTCCCGTTGCGCCTTCCCCTGGGCGGCCGAGCGGGCGTTGAGGGCCTCCAGGCTCTCTGCGCGGCGCATGAGGCGCTCCTGCTCGCGGGAGAGGTACAAGGCGTCGCGAGTCAACTCCTGGGCGGCCCGCGAGAGGTCCTGCTGGGCGCCCGCGTTCATCTCGCCCTGCAGCTGCCGGAGGTCTCCGGCGGCCTTGGTCAGATCGCTGAGCGCCATCTGCTGGGGCTGTTGGGCCGCGAGGGGATCGCCCTGCCGCAACTCGTCGGCGGCCTCCTGCATCCTCTGCTGGGCACCCGACTCCTCCAGCTGCCGCGCGATCGCCTCCAGCCGCTCGGCCGTCTCGCGGTCGAGTGCCTCCGCCTGCTGCGCCGCCTGCTGGAGGTCCTGCTCCAGGCCCTGCTCGCGTTGTCTCAGGTCCCGTTGAGCCTCGGCCTGGGCTTGCGCCTGTTCACTGCGTCCCTGCGGCAGCCCGGCGCGCTCCCGGTTCAGTTCCTCCTGGGCCGCAGCCAGTTGCTCCGCCAGGTCGGCGGCTCGCGAGACGTTCCGCTCCAGCCGCGCCCGCTTCAGCAGCTCGATCGCCTGCCGCACCTGCTCGGTGAAGGCCTGCTGGGACTCCCGCGCCTGCTGCAGTCCGGACTGCAGCTCCTGCGGGTCCGCGCTCTGCAGCGCGCGCTCGATCTGCTTGAGTGCCTCCCCCAGGTCCTCGTTCATCGTCTGCTGGAGGAGGTCGTGCAGCTCGCGGAGCTGCTCCTGCAGCGCGGGCGGCAGCTTCTCACGCTCGGCCTGACGCTCCGACTCCGCCAGCGCGCGACTGACCCGATCCGCCTGCTCCGCGACC
Organism: Armatimonadota bacterium; assembly: GCA_016869015.1. Taxonomy (GTDB): domain Bacteria; phylum Armatimonadota; class Zipacnadia; order Zipacnadales; family VGFC01; genus VGFC01. The sequence continues at coordinate 2,684 of VGFB01000528.1, read as the reverse complement.
CGCCGCTGAGCCTCGGTCAGCTCCGCCGCCCGCCGCGAGCGCTCGGGCTCTGTCAGCTCGCCCCGGTCCAGGCTCTCGATCACTTCGTCCAGCTCGCGCCCCAGCGCCTCCGCTTCCCGCTCGAGGTCCTCCAGACCCTCGTGTTCACGCTCCGCGGCCTGCTCCGTGGCCTGCGGCGCGACGCCGGCGCCGGTGGCGGCCTCAGCGCCGACGGTGACCGTGAAGGTCGCCGTCCGGGCCGTCTTGGGGCCGGAGATCGCGTCATTGTCCGCGGCAGCCAGTCGGTAGGACACCGTCTGCCCCCGGACGAGCCGCAGCGGGCGAAGGTCCCAGATCCAGGCGCCCGAGACCGCGCGTCCGCTCTCACGGCTGAGGGTGACGGCCTCCCACCGTGCGGCCTCCGGGGCCCGGTACTCCAGCGTCACGCTCTGCACGCCCCAGTCGTCCTCGGCCCGATAGGCCAGCCGCACGGGGCGAGGCTCCGGCAGGGCCACGTTGCGGCCCGGCTCGGTGAGCGTGACCTGCGGGGCGCGGTCCGGTACGGCCCGCAAGCGGCACTCGGGGGTATCCATCGTCCGTCCGGACCGATCCGTCGCCCGCAGCCGCCACGTCACGTCACGCGAGAGGCCCAGAGTGCCGGCGACCCGCCGGGAGGCATCGACCGCCAGACTCCGCGAGACTCCGTCCAACAGCAGCGATGCCGTCGGCCCCTCGCCGCGCACGGAGGCGCTGATCGTCACGCGGGTACCGACGGGGGCTGAGATGATGGAGAGGTCGCCCGCCCGCGTCTCGGGCGATTGGTGCGTATGGGCCGGGAACTCCAGCCGCAAGGCGACGTCGGCGAGGCTCGGCCCGACGATCGGGCGACCGCGCGGCGGCTCTTCGCCGGGGGGGGTGTGCATCGCGCCGGGCCCCTCGGGCCGAGACAGCAGCCCCGCCCAGGCGGTGGGAAACACGGCGGCCCCTAGAGCCAGCAGCAGTCCGACCGCGGCCACTGCCGCGCCCAGACGAGGCACCGCGCGGGCGTCAACCGCCTCGCGGAGGTTCAGGTCACGCATCCCCTCCGCCGCCGCGGCCGCTACGCGCCGCGCGAGAGGGGCACTGGTCTCAGCGGCCGCGGGCCCCTCTAGCCCGAGCTCCACGGCCGTAATGAAGCTGTCGCCCAGCTCGGGGAAGCGCGCCTCGACCTGCACCGCCACCCGTGCTGCCCGGGGCGCCGTCCACCCCAGCCACGCGGTCCACAGCCCGCCGAGGACGACCCCGGCCGCCCCCGCCAGGAGCACCCCGATCCGCGCCTCCCACGGCGCGCCCATCACCGCTGTCAGTAGCACCAGGGCCCCGGCCATGGCGGCGGCGAGTGCGGCGGCCAGCAGGCCGGTGGCCACGCGGATGCGGCGCTGGTAACGGGCCAGCGCGAGGGCCCGGGCCGCCATGTCCGACGGGGTGGCGCTCATGGATGGAGACCCCAGGGAATCCGCTCTCCTCCGGGGATAACGCGCAGCGGGACGGCCGGGTTGCCGGCTCAACACGGGGGAGTATTGCTCAGCAGGGGCGCGGAGTCCTGCCGACACCGTAGAGCGCCCCCGTCGCCGGGGGCGCTCTACGTGCGAACGTCCATCAGCATCAACCTCTCCACTCGGCCTCTACGCCACCTCTACAGTACCCATCTTGGGGGGGACTCAAACGTGCCGACGCCATCCAGACTCATTCCAGCCGGAGTGAGGCCAACTCTCTGTCCGCACTGGTGCCGCAGACCAGCTGCTTCTCGAACACCACCACAAGCCCGCGCCCGGCTCGGATTGGCGCTGCCTCCGCAACGAAGCCGGCTGACTGCCAGAACTGCAGGGCCGACCAGGAGTTCGCCGATACCTCGACCCGGACATGGCGCATCCACCGTTCCGTCGCCCAGACCTCGAGCAGCCCTCGCGCGATCTGGGGCGTCGAGCCCTCCGAGTGCAGCGGGGAGATCAGGAACAGCCCGACCGTCAAAGTGGCTGCATCGGGGAAGTGGACCACGGCGTCGATCAGCCCCATCAGCTCGCGCGTGCCTGCATCGGTGATGCCCAGGAGGTGCTTGCGGGTCCGAGGCACGCCTCGGGGGAGGCCGGCGCAATGGGCCTCCGCCGCGCCCGGCCCCGGCGGGCGGCCCAGCGCAAGCCTGTGCTGCTCGCCACAGGCCTCCAGCAGCGCCTCCACTGCCGGCAGGTCCGGCCACTCCAGCCTCTCCAGCACGATCTCCGCCATCTGCCGTCACCCGTCGAGGTCCGCAGCGTGTACCAGCACCGTATATACGCCTGGGGGCCGGGGGAGGTCACTTCCCGGAGACAGAGGTGGTACTTGATCGTGGGCCCGCGTCTCCAGTATCCTGCATGACATGTTGGAGCATGGAGGATCGACGCCGATGACACGGACAGCGTGGGGCCGGGCGGTCACGCTCCTCCTCGGCCTGGTGGCCTGCCCGGCCCGCGCCCAGCTCGTGGGCCCGCCGGTGGATCAGCCTCATGTGGCGGTCGTGAAGGACTTCGTAGACGACTTCGCCGAGGCGGTCCAGACCCACACGTTGCCGGCCGTCGTGAACCCGCAGGCTCGCAGCGATCAGGTCATCGTCCCCGCCATCAACCTGCACCCAACGGGGAAGGGTGAGAGTATCGTCAGCTTCGAACGCGTGCCGCTCCCTGCGGTTG
>VGFB01000527.1 GCA_016869015.1 Armatimonadota bacterium | reverse complement strand
CGCAGCATCACCCCGATCTCGATCTCCTTCCCCGTCTTCGCAATGATCCCCAGCGCGCTCGCGTAGTCCCGATCCTCCGACCCCTCCTCCCACGCGCCTTCCAGCAACACCCCGTCAATGATGTCATCCAGGATCCACGTAAGCCAGTCCTCGGCAGCGCAGGTCCGTTTGGCGACGGGTTCGCGGTAGGCTCCCGCGAGGACGGCCGCAGTCACTGTGCCGCTCGGCGCTTCCCCGCGGAAAGCCGCGGCCACGAGGGTGAGCAGCTCCGTCAACGCGCCGAGCCGCCACCGGCTCCACGCCTCAAGGCAGGTCTTGTCAACAGCGTCCCCCGTGACCGGCAGAAGGTCGATCGGGTCGATTGCGGCCGCGCGGACATATGCCAGCCGCTGAGCCTCGCTGTAGCCAAGAATCTCCGTCGGACTCAGTCGACATCGGACGATGAGCCCGGGGGGAGCCGGGGCTATTTCCGGAATACGTCCGGCAAGTTCGGTCAAGGCGGCTTTGACTGCCGGGTGACACGGGGACACGTACCGACCGGCGCCGACGGCGGAGCCGCATGTCGAGCCGTAGTTGACCTCAAGGAGATCGGGGCGTTGATTGAGCACGTCCAATTGGTCCGACGTGCTGAGTTCCCAATGCAGCGCATCGAGGAAGACCATGACGTGAGTACGCTTCCGGGCCGAATCCCGGGTAAGCTGAGCGAACGCGCTCCGCTCGGGCTCCGAGGCAACGCCCAAGAGCCCGCCCGCGATGGGCGCCAGTGCTTGCCCCTCCCTGAGCCCGGTCACGGCAATGACGGAGAGGGGATGCGTCGCGTCCGCTGCCAGCGCCTCGTAGAGGCCGATCTGAGCGTCGTCGATGGGGTTCGCCCACACTCGCCACGAGGGACCCTCCCCGGCGCCGATGCCTGCCGCAGCAAGCCACAGCGCGGCACAAGCCGCCGCAGGACGCGGACCCACCAATAGTCTCGCCTCCGATGCGCGGGGTGGAGCCGCCAACTCGCTGCGGCGCCCTATCCCGGGGGAGCGTACGTTCCTGTCGTCACAGCTTCCACGATGTCCGTGACATCCCCACCGACGCGGGTCGTAGTGCTGGTATCGTGGTTCGTCACCCACGTCTCCAGGGGGAACACCAGGTCGAAGGTCCCCGCCGGAACGTCCCCGTTTGCCGTCGCGTCGAGCAAGCTGAAGTCAGCGGTGGACGTGAGCAGCTTCTGGCCGGTCTTGAAGAACTGGTACGTCCGCTTCGTTCCGGCCGAGGGCAGCCAGCAGTCGCCCACCCGGCGGAAGGCGTAGACCTCCTGCTCGCGCCAGAGCCCCTTGACGGGGGACTTCCCGTAGTCGGGGGCCGAGGGCTTGACAGTCTTCAGGAAGGTCTCCGATCGCACCGGCCGCCAGTCACGGCTGGGGGCCACCCAGATCGTCATCGCTTCGTCTTCGTTGTCCAAGCTCAGCTTAGTGCACTCGAGCCCCCGGAGAACCTCGGCGCCTTCAGCGTGGGCGCCGTTCGCCAACACGGCACTGAGACGCCGGCGAGGCTGCAGGTTCGTCCAGGTCGGCTCGACGGCGGGCGCCGAAACAGCCGCGTGCTGGGTCTCGCCTGTGGCGCTGGCCCCACCGTCCATGAGCGTGTAGCTGCTGCTGCGCTCGCTGTCGAAGACGGCAACGCTGCGCTGGGCTCCCTCGCCCCCGACACGCCGGAGCACGGACTCGTAGCGACATCGCTGGCCATCGAAGGTCCAGCGCGCGTGCGAGACGCTTGGACGGATGCTCGCTTCCTCCTTCACCTTCCAGTGGTCGATCCACTCGCGTGCCGGTACGGTCACCGTGGCCAGCTCCATGTCCAGCCGCTGCAGCTTACCCTCGGCCGCGGCCATCTGGACGACGACCAAGTCGGCGGACGGCCCATCATCGGCCGGCGTCGAGTCGATCTTGAGCCAAACGAGCAGGGCCACGACGGCAGACGTGGTGAGGGCCACCACCACCCACTTCGCCTTCATGGGGCCAGTCATCGCTCACACCTCCCTGGATGGAACGCCGCCTGCAAGGCCGCGACTCGCCCCCCCGTTGCGCGAGTCGCCTGGCGGCGTGCGTGCCTTGGTCCCGTGCGCTGCACGACGGGATTCGCCTTAACCGGTCGAGGCTCCTCCCTGACGGCACACGCCAATCGCCCGCTCCTACGCAGCACCAGGAGCGCGGCACATGCGTGCCCGTCACCAATTGGGGACGTTGGCGCTGTCGCCGCTCCTGCCAACAGGGACAGTACGAACAGCAGACCGCCGGCCCGACGCCACCGGCAGTGTCCGCATCGTCGAAGCAACATGGCCGTTGCCCCTTCGCCTGTCGTTCCTGTCACCTGTTGCCTGTCACTGGTTGCCTGCCGGCTGTGGGGCTGGCTGGGCGGCCAGGAACTCTTGCGCCGCCTTCAGCCCGGGCTCATCGTTGACCTCGATCATCCAGTAATCCGGCGCGCGTCCCTGGGCCAGGACGATCTCCTGCTGCCGCGCCAAGGGCGTATCGCCCTCCTTGCTCGGCGCCCGCAGCATCACCCCGATCTCGATCTCCTTCCCCGTCTTCGCAATGATCCCCAGCGCGCTCGCGTAGTCCCGATCCTCCGACCCCTCCTCCCAGGCGCCTTCCAGCAACACCCCGTCGATCAGGTCGTCGAGGATCCACGTCAGCCAATCCTCCGCGGCGTAGGCACGCTGCCAGAGCGGGTCCCGATAGGTACCCGCCAGGACAGCCGCGCTCACCGTCCCGCCTGCGTGCTCGGCGCGGTAGGCCGCCACGAACCTCGCCAGTACCCCGGTCAAGACGGTCAGTCTCCATTCCCACCACTGGGCCCCATAGGCGCCATACCCGCCTGCGACCGCGCGAAGGGGGACGTCGAGCGGATCCAGTCCCACACACAGGATGGATCGCTCTCGCTGGGCGTCACTGAACGCCAGCATCTCTGTTGGGCTCAGACGGCACCGGGCCGTGAGTCGGGTATCCGCCTGCATCTGTCTGCCTGCCTCGGTCGCCAACTGCACGAGCGCGGCGTGGACGTCTGGATGGCAGGGGGACACATACCGCCCGATGCTGGGCGCAGCCCCGCAGTCGCCCTGCCGGTTCAGCTCCACGATGTCCGGCCTCCGCACCAACGCGGGCGGGGGCGTGCCCGCCCGCGCCTGCCAATGCAGAAGATCCGCATGGACCTCCCGGGCTATGCCGGCTGACGCCAGAGCGTCCATCAGCGCACCGAACGCCTCCGTCTCCCCCGTAGAGGGCGGCTCGAGCAGGGGGATACTGTGGCGTAGGGGAGTGCGCCCCTGCGCCAGGAGACTGACGCTCACTCTCGTCGGGCTGCGGCTGGCCCCCTCGCCCACCACGTCCCCGACCATGGGCTCGACTTCCGTGGGCTCCGGTTCGAGCCAGATGCCCAACGGCGCCGCGTCCGGTGCGTGCGCCTGGGCGTTTGCTCGTGCCGACTGCACCGCGCAACTCGCGATAGTCGCGGCCAGAATGCACCGCATGCCGACGCCCCGGCCTCTGGGCAAGGCTCTGTGGGCCCCATTCGGTCGTGGCCGTCTCACTGTGGTAGTGCCCATCATGGCGCACACCCTGCGGGCACAAGAGCCGCCCCACTGGATTGGTCGCGCAGCCACTGGAGGGTTACCCGAAGGGGCCGCCCCTCATCGATCACCATAGTCTCCTCGCCAACGCGGGGGCCGACGAGCACGACGAAGTGACCCGTCTTGAAGTGGATGATCGCGGGACACTTCAGCTCCAGCAACTCATCGAGGCCGCCCCGGACGCCATCGAGTTCCACCCTGACTGCCGTGGCGGCAGCCTCAACGTCCAGCATCGATAGGACGCTCTGCGGGTACTTGCGGCCCAGTTCCGCGGCCTCCGCCGCGTCAAGGGGCCGGCCGATCTCTCTCGCCAGCGCAAAGAGACTACGGAGACCGCAGCTCATCTCGAGCTCCGCATCCACCTCCAGAGCCATCACGGCGACCTTCGTGCCACCACTCCGGCACTCGATCTGAACGCCAGGGAACACCTCGTCCATCGGTATGCGATCGCCCACTACACCCGCCAGCGCGCCGCTCGGGTACACCAACGCGAACGACCCGCCGCTCCCGTCGCCGTGGTCGATCGCCTCGGCCACCGGATTAGGCAGGCCCGGGGAGATGTGGCGGACTCCGCCGACCGCGCGAACGGTCGACTCAACCGCCAACGCCAGCGCCTCCATGACCACCGGAAGCGCCATGTTGTCACACCTCACCAACAGCTTCTGCGAA
>VGFB01000526.1 GCA_016869015.1 Armatimonadota bacterium | reverse complement strand
CCGGAAGGTGCCGCCCCGGGGGAACTGCAGCGTGACCGGGCCGTCGGCCTCGGCCGCCGCGGCCAGCATCCGACGGATCGCGGGCCCTTCATCGGCCGCGCCATCGCCCCTCACCCCGAACGCCTCGGCCCGCAGCGTGCGTGGCCCGGCCTGCGCTCCACTCCCCGCGGCCACGCCGAGCGACACGGCCCACGCCACCGCCAGACACGGCGCCTTGTGCCCTCCCGTCGGCATCGCGTCCCACCTTCTCCAGTCGCGTGCAACCCCGCCTGGAGCCGCCTCCCGTGCAGCGCTCCCGCACCACGGCCGCGGCCCACAGACTCCGAACCAACGCGCACCGAGCCCTGACTGCGGGGAACGCATGGAAGCCTGCGCTGCGGCGACGCGCTGTGGCCTGCCGCAGTCACGGCTGACGGACCCCTCGGCGAGGTCAGTCCAGCTTGAACTCAGGCAACGGAACAGGCGCCCCGCCCTGGCGCTTGCTCTCGTCGGCCGCCTGCATGAAGCCGTACTCCTCGACGATTTCGGCCGGGTCCATCGGCGGCTGCTTCGTCTGCATCAGCCGCACGATCTGCTCGACGAGGCCCTTGTAGCTGTGCCCCTTGGCGGAAGTGATGCCCTTGGTCCCGAAGAACGTGCCGCCGTAGTCGTGCTTCCCGCTGCGCGTGCCACGGAAGGTCCCGATCCGCCCGTCGGCCCACACCCCGATCACGACCTCCGTCGTATCGGTCGAGGCGCGCTGCACGGTCTTGCAGCCGCGCCCCATCGCCGCGTAGAGGATCTCGACGCCATGCACCCCATACCAGAACAGGTCGGGGTGATGCGGCTCCAAGCTGCACGGGCTGAAGGCATCGCAGCCGAGGATGTCGCCTACCGTCTCCGGGTCCAGCGCCTCCTGCACGCCGCTCCACCAGCGCAGGCTCGAGCCCCCGAACCAAGGCACCCCTGCCTGCCTCGCGAGCCGCGCGATCTCGAGGCAGTCCTCGAAGGTCCCGGCGACCGGTTTGTCCACGAAGAAGGGCTTTCCGGCGGCGATGACCTGCCGCGCCTGCTCCAGGTGCGGGCGCCCGTCGAGGCTGGTGATGAGCACCCCGTCCACCTGCTCGCACAGCGCGGGGATTGAGTCGACGACCTCGACCCCGAACTGCTCCTGGAGCTGCTTCGAGTACTCCTCGACCCGACTGATGCTGGATGGGATGTCCGGGCTCCCGCCCTTCACCGCCGCCACCACCTTCGCCCCCGGCACGTGCTCGCCGTGGCTTGGGTCGTTCAGCATGGACGTGAACGCGATGACGTGCGAGGTGTCCAGGCCGATCAGGCCGAGACGGAGCTCGGATGGCGCGTCCTGCGCGGCGACCGAGGCGCCGAGGGTCAGTAACGCCGGCAGAGCTGCCGCTGTCCGCATCGTCGTGTCCTCCTGGCGGATGGCCTTCCCCAACTCCCGCCCCGTCTCGATCAGGGCCGCGAGGTTCTCGTCGGGGGTCTCGCGGCCGACCTGGTCGCCGGTGCCCAGGATCAGGCGGCGGAGGTCGGGGCGCCAGTGCTCGAAGATGCCCTCCACCTCGCGGCGCACGTCGGCGGGCGTGCCGCGGATGAGGGTCTCGACAGTGTGCACGTTGCCGTTCATCGTCACCCGATCGGCGATCGCGTCGCGCACTTCGGCCACGTCGGCGATGTCGCCGCCCGGCGGGCGCTCGAAGGGGCAGATACAGTCCGCGCCGCTCTCCGCGAGATCGGCCAGCACATCGCGGCAGCGCCCGTGGTAGTGCAGGTGGACCAGCCGCCCGTGCGCGTGGGCCTCCTCCGCAACGGCCTGGATGACGGGCTTGTCCCAGCGCCGCCACAGTGCCGGGCTGATGAGGGAGAGGCACGACCACGAGCAGCCGATGAAGAGCGACTCGGCAGTGGTGCTTTGACAGGCGGCGCGAGTGAACCGGCGGAGGTAGTCCAGGTACTCCTCGTGCAGGGCCTCGAAGAAGGCCTCGTGCTCCAGCAGGTCGTAGAGCCCCTGCGCGAGCCCGCCCTCGCGGGGGTTGGCGATGAAGTCGGTGAACTGCACCCCGACCATCACCTCGAGCAGGTAGTCCTCGCCCACCGCGTCCAGCGCCCGTCGGCAGCCCGACCAGTCGGTGTCCTCCACGACACCGAAGCAGCAGTGGCGGTATGCAGCCCAGTCGCGCTCGAAGACCTTGATCGGGCGCTCGACCGCCCACGATGGCTCCTCGCGGGAGTAGTGCTGACGCATCGTCAGCGACCCGGCAGGCGTGCGCCAGGTCGTCCTCGCCTCGAAGCGCCCCTCACCCAGGTCGGTCCACTCGCCATCGCCCTGCACGTCGGGATGGGGCGGTCCCGCGCCGACGCACGCCCACCCTTCGGTGCCGTAGTGGTGGAAGGTCCTCTGCAAGGCCTCCCATAGCGGCACCTCACGCTCGAAGGTCACCATGTCCACGCCGAGCAGCTTCGCCGGGACGTAGTACCAGAACTCGGGCGCGACAGGGACGGTATCGGCCGCCTCGCCGCGATACGCCGCCAACATGCGTTGCTTCGGGGTCATGGAGGTCCGGAGTTGCGGAGTTCCGGGGCTGCGGAGAACGGCCACGGCCTCCGGATGACGGGGAATTCGCCGCCGAGGGGAGTTGGCCTTCAGAGGGCACAGGTGCCGTTGGCTGCGGCGCCGAATGCGCTCTGCCGGGGGTGAGGGCCATGTTCGCGCCATTCTGCTGCGCCGCCCTGATCGCTGCCGCGTCGATTGCGTCCGCTCAGGAACCCCCGGGCTCCGTGTACACGGGGTACTACACGGGGGAGATCATCCCCACCCCGCACTACTTCTGGCGGTCCGACGAGGCCTTCGTCCTCGCCCGGCGCGGGGCGGCGCGGGCCGAGACGTGCATCCTGTTGCCCAAGCGGCTTTCCTCGGCGGCGCGGTGCGCGGCCCAGGAACTGCAAGACCGGGTCGCCTGGCTGCTCGGGCCTGACGCGCCCAGGCTGCCGGTGGTTCAGTCCCTCGACGAGTCTGCGGCCTACCCGACGGTAGTCTCCATCGACTGCCTGAGGATCGTCGACCTGGCTCTTCCGACGGGTGCCAGGCCGGAGGGCCCGCAGGCGTACTACGTGATGCCCCAGGCCAAACAGCTGCTGTGCTGGGGCCAGTCGGATGCGGCGACGTACTTCGCCGTGCAGTCCATCTTGCAGCTTACCTACGAGCGCGACGGAGTGGCGTACCTGCAGAAGGCGCAGATCGTGGACTGGCCGCGTTTCGCGCTTCGGAGCTTCAAGCCCGCCGGAGCTGCAGGCGACGCGCAGGGCGCGCTCATCGCCGAAATGGCGCGCTGGTGCGGGCACTACAAGTACAACTGCTTCAACGTCTGCTACACCACCGTTGGCGCGGACCGGTGGAAGGACCCATCTCCGGAGTACCGGCAGCTTCTCGCCGATGTCTGCGCGCATCGGGTTCCGCGCGGGCTCGATGTGATGCCCTTTGTGAACCCGTACTACCTCTGGAACGAGCACATCGTCATCAACGATGACGCGCAGATCGACCAACTCGCGGAGACGTGCTCCATCGCGCTGGAGCGCGGCGCGAGGAAGGTGATGCTGTGCCTGGACGACTTCGCTTCGGAGAGCCTCCCCTATGCCATCCGCAGCGAGGCGGATCGCGCGCGCTTCAGGACGCTAGGGGAGGCCAACGCGCACCTCATCAACGGGCTCCACGCGCGCCTGAAGGCCCGCTACCCCGACTATGAGCTGTTCGTGGTGCCGCCGTATTACTGGATCCCGGCGGGCAACCACCAGGAGGCGGGCGAGGCGGACCTGCGCACAATCGGCGCGAACATCCCGCCGGAGGTCCACCTCGTCTGGACCGGGCCCGTAGTGCGCTCGGCGGCGATCACCGAGGCACAGGTGCGAGCTTACACGGACTTCATCGGGCGCCGGCCGTTCCTGTGGGACAACACGCTCTACATGCACCACAACCCCCCCTCCTACATGCTTGATGCCTTCGTGACGAAGTACCCGGACCGCTTCTGGGAGCTGAACGACACCGGGGTGCACTACAACGCCGGGGGCGGCGAGGTCTACAAGGTCGGCCTGATGACCACCGCCGACTACCTCTGGAACCCCGAGCGGTACGACCCCCAAGCGTCGCTCCGTCGCGCCCTGCATCAGGCGACCGGCAGCGCGGAGGCCGTCGAGGCTTGCCTCGCCTTCCGCGATGCGTACTATCACGTCTACGACACCTACAAGCCGGTGCTCGATTCCCTGCTGAAGCTGAAGACCGACGCCGAGTTCCCG
>VGFB01000525.1 GCA_016869015.1 Armatimonadota bacterium | reverse complement strand
GTCCGGCCGGGCTGGCCGGCAGCGATGTGACGCTCGCATCGTTCACTGCGCCGGAACGGTCTGCAGCAGGCCCTCTTCCCTCATCAGCGCTTCCACGTCGTCGAGTTCCAGCGGGGCCTCGACGGTGAGGTTCTCAAGCCCCCCCTCGGTTACCACGATGGTGTCTTCGACGCGGTAGTAGAGTCTCTCATCCGGCAGGAAGAACTGCGGATCAACGGAGAACACCATGCCGGGCTCCAGCGGTCGAGAGTAGTGCAGTCCGCCGTCGTGGACCGTGAGCCCAACACAGTGCGAGAGGTGCCCGCCGAAGTCGAACATGGCGCGCGCCGCGTCCTTGTGGGCCGGCGTGGCGAACGTCCAGTCGGCCAGGACGACGCGCATCCTCTCCGCCGCCTCGGCGTGGATCTCGGCGACCATGCGACCGGGCCGGATCAGCTCGAGCAGCACCTTGTGGTACTCGACCACGAAGCCGTAGAGGGCGCGCTGCACCTCGGAATAGGCGCCGTTGACGGGCCACATGCGGCCGATGTCGCTGGTGTAGTCGTGGTAGTCGGGCGCGCAGTCCGCCAGGACGATGTCGCCGTCGTTGAGCGGGCAGTCCTTGGCGAAGTAGTGTCCGTAGAACGAGTTCTCCCCGCCGGCGATGATGGCGTTGTACGCCCGGTCCTTGGCCCCACCCGCGAGGTAGTGGTAGCGCATGACCGCGTCGAGCTGGTACTCCATCACGCCCGGCCGGGTCGAGCGCATCGCCTCGATGATCCCGACGGCGGTGAGGCGCCCGGCCCGGCGGAGCAGGGCGATCTCGGCCGGCGACTTGATCACGCGCAGCTCGTCCATCAGGGGTGAGAGGTTCCGCACCTCAAGAGGCGGGAACTGCCGACGTACGGTCTCGATGAGCTGGGCGGCACGGGTGAGGCGCGCGTCCCAGGGGTCAGCCGCCTGCGCTACGGCCCACGACCGCGCATGGTGCCGGTTGATGGTGCGCGCCTCGCCGTCCTCGAACGGCAGGTACACGACTAAAGCGCGGTCCAGGTACTGCGCCAGGTCCTCCCATCCTCGAACGGAGTCCACGCCCGAGCGCTCACGCACAAGATCGGCGTTCTCCACGCAAGCAACGGGCTTGGTCGACTGCTTCTCGACCTGCGATGCGCGCGGGAGGAACACCGTCGTCCGGCCGCTCCCGCCCTCGATCAGGAGGTAGGCGCGCGGCGCCTCGATGCCGCACAGGTAGTAGAAGTCCTTGTATTGGCAGAACGCCTCGTCGCCTTTGGGACCCGGCGCGCCGGGCAGTAGCGCGACGGCTCCGCTTCCCATGGCCTCGCACAGTCGGCGGCGCCGAGCATGGAGTTCGTCCTGGGTGAAGTCGGTCTGGTACACGGCCGGCGTCCTCCTGGTGAGGCGTTCTGGCGCGGCTCTGCGAAATGAGGGGCCACGGTTCCGCTACGGGGCTACCGCACGCTGTGACGTCACAATCGGCACGTAGCCGACCTCCAGACCCTCAGGAGGCGTGAGCAGGAGCGCCCCGTCAAGTTCTACCAGGGACCCGTGAGTGGGTGGAGGCAGGTACGGCCTGTCAGTCGGCCAGGTCCTGTGCATCGCTTCCACGAGGGCTTGTACGCGTTCCTTCTCCGCCTGGGTCCACCCCTGCGTCTGCAGCGAGGGCTGATCGGCGAAGCGGTACCACGAGTATGTGATCTCGGAGCCATCCGCCAAGACGGCCGTGAAGGGCCCGCGTGTGGGGCCGGGCGCGGTCCACCGAGTGCCCGCGTCAGCCGGCGAGGTGTAGGACCGGCCGTCGTTGGATGCGGGTCGGAAGCGCTGCTGGGCCAGCTCAGTTTCCGCCGGGACATCCGCCGGGGGGACGGGGACCATCGCGCCATCTTCCTCGCGGAAGTACTCCGGGAAGACGCCCTGGTGGTCCGGCTCCATCCAATGCAGCGCGAAGGCGTACGAACCGCCCTCGGTCAAGATCTCGGGCTCCACCACGCGCTCAACGCCGGAGATCGGCTGGCCTGCCTGGCGATAGGTGGGCGGCCCAGTCGTGAGCGGCGAGTGGTAAGCACCGGTCTCGCCGATGGTGCCCTCGGGGATGTCGCCGCCGTCGACCCAGGAAGCCACGCTCTGATACAGGGCCTCCTTGGAGTAGAGAGTCACGTCCTGCAGGAGGATGGTCCGTCCGTCGCCATCGACGGGGAACAGCAACCTGGGGATCTTCGAGTAGGTGCGCCCTCCGGCATCCTCGGCCCTGAACTGGGGAACGGCGGCGACCTCCATCCCTCCCCCGCCCATCAGGCCGGGCCGCGCGTCAAGGCCGCGACCGTTGATGGTCGGGTAGGTGCGAGACAGACGACTCCAGGCCTCGGGCACGAAGAACGCCACCGGCCCCTGGAACGTCCTGGTCGCGAGGAAGAGCGTCCAGCTCTGGTCGCCGGTCGGGCCCACCTCCGTCGGCTTCGGCGGCGTCAGCGGCAGGGCCATCCACGCGTACCCCAGGAACGTGTCGTCCAGCGGGCCGACGAAAGTGAGACCGTCCGGAGGGATGATGACTCGGTTGCTCAGCTGGGCAATCCCAACTTGGTCGTCGCGCATGGGCGCAGTGTCGCCAAACCCCCATCCGCCCGGCGAGGAGACCTCGAAGTTGTACCCACTCGGCACGCCGTTGAGGCGGTACTTGGGGACGGCGGAGGGGAACTGCGTGGAGACCCAGAAGCCGGGCCCTCCCTCGATCGTCTGGAACACGTCCCGGTAGTAGGGCCCGCGCTCGTCCCAGTTGTCCCGAGCGACGGTTCCCGGAGGGCAGAGCGGCTCCATGAACGTGCGGTTCTCAGGGATGATCCATGTCGACGGCAGCCCGATCTGAAACCCCGCCAACGGGGCCTCCAGCAGCGGCCAGACGCGAGTGTAGAAACTCACTCCGTAGCCGAACTCCGCCGGGGCTTCGGGGAGCGACGCGATGATGTACGTATGAAGCCCGTCTGAGAGCTGGTGGACCACCTCGGCACCCTCCCGAACGTAGTGCTCACGGTTGAACCAGAAGCCGACGACCTCGCCGTCCCGTATGTCCAGCTCAAACTCCCTCGCGCCGGCCTCGTAGTAGGGGTTGCTCGTCCCGGTGAGAACGACGCCCTTCTCGAGGTCGGGTGTGAGGTCCCATGACACCCCAGCCCGGTTGGTCCACCGTAAGGCGGCCCCCGGCGCTCCGTCCTGGAGGGTGATCGTGCCCTCATGCCACGGGTTCTCGACGGGCAGGCGCCGGTAGTCTCCGAGAATGGCGCGGATACGCTCGCCTTCGCGGACCTCATCTTGCGCGGCTCCATACGCCAACTGCGCGCCCAGTAGCGCGGCCATCGCCAGCCTCGCGGCACACGTCGCCTGCATCTGCCGGTTCCCCCTTCCGCGAGTTACCCATCGTCCACTTGGCACCCGGGGTCGGTGTCCGATGGCGACCTCGACGAGGTCGTACGGAATCGTGTCAGCAATCGGGTTCTCGGCCATCCGGCGGGCAGACGGTGTGGCGGGCTCTTCGCCAAGCCTTCGTTCGCGTCCTCTCCGGCGACGCCTCGCAGGAGGCCCTCCGGGGCCAACACACGAACACCACCGCACGTCATCCATGGGGTGAGAAGATGAACGAGAGCAGACTCCTGTACCTCTCAAGGGACGATGTGGTTCGCGTCGGTCTCACCATGGCCGAGGTGATCGACAGCGTCGAGGCGGCCTTTCGCGAGAAGGGGGAGGGACGAACGGAGATGCCGCCAAAGCCCGGGATCCACCCTAGCGGCGGCGACAACTTCATCCACGCCATGCCCGCCTACATCCCGGGGCTGCGCTCTGCCGGAGTGAAGTGGGTCAGCGGTTTCCCCGGGAACGCCGAGCGAGGGCTCCCGTACATCTCGGGCCTCCTCGTGCTCAATGACGTTGACACGGGTCTCCCGCTCGCGGTGATGGACTGCACGTGGATCACGGCGATGCGGACGGGGGCGGCCACTGCCGTCGCGGCTCGGCGGCTGGCCCGGCCTGAGTCCTCCATCCTCGGAGTCCTGGGGTGTGGAGTGCAGGGCCGCAGCAACCTCGAAGCACTCAAGGTGGTGCTCCCGATCGGAGAGGTTCGGGCGTACGATACGGCCCCCGGCGTGGCGGCGGAGTACGCCGCCGAGGTCAGCGACAGGTTCGATGTGACGGCTACGGTGGTCCATTCGCCTCGGGAGGCGGTGAGCGGCTGCGACGTGGTCGTCACGGCCGGCCCGATCCAGAAGCACCCGCACCGGACCATCCAGCGGGGCTGGCTGGACGCG
>VGFB01000524.1 GCA_016869015.1 Armatimonadota bacterium | reverse complement strand
CACGCCTCGCCACGAGCGCCCCACCAGCAGCCTCCGCCCGCCCGCTACCACAACCGCCAGCGCCACAACATCCGCCAGCAGGAGCCAGGCCACAGGCGCCGCGAGCCCCTCGAACAGGGCCGTGAGGACCGGCCCGGCCACGTCCGTCAGCGTCAGACCGACTTTGGTGGCTGCGGTCACCAGCGACGCCAGGCTCGTCGGCAGGCTCGAGAGGTCCAGCGGGCCCCCACCGGCCAACCCCACGAGGATGATCGTGGAGAGCACCAGCCCCACCGCCGCGAGCGTCAGCCCCGTCGAGACCAGCGGCCGCGCCGGCTCCGCAATGCGCTCGCCCGCCACGGCCCGCAACACATCCCGAGTGAAGGCCTCGTCGGGCTCGACCTCCCCCAACCCGTTCAGCAGCGCCGCGACAGCCTTGAGCGCCGCCAGCTCCCGGCGGCAGCCCGGACAGCCCCGCAGATGCTCCGCGAGCGCCTGCGTCTGAGCCGGCGGCAGATCGCCGTCCTGGTACCTCGTGAGCCTCCGGCAAACGCTCCGACATCTCATGCCGAGCACTCCTGCATGTGCGGACTCAGCAGTCGTTTGAGGGCAGTCCGTGCCCGGTGGGCATGGCTCTTTACCGTGCCCACCGGGACACCCATCACCTCGGCCGCTTCCTCGTATGAGAGTCCCTGGAGGTGGACGAGGGCGATGGCCAGGCGTTGGCTGCCAGGCAGCCGTCCGAGCGCGCGGTGCACCTGCTCTTGCGTCTCGCTGCGCCCGTAGGCGGCGGGAGGGTCGGTCTCGGCGCGCTCGTCGGAGGGTTCCGGACGCCCGCTCGGCTCATCCAGCGAGGCATGGGCGAACGGCCGCTGCCGCAGCCGGTCGATGCACAGGTTCGAGGCGGTGGCGAAGAGCCACGCGGAGAACCGTCCCGACGGGCGATAGCTCTTCAGCCCGCGGTAGGCGCGGATGAAGGCCTCCTGAGCGGCGTCCTCGGCCCGCTCACGATCCCCGAGCATCCGATAGGTGAGATTCAGGATCCGCATCCGGTATCGGTCCACAAGCGCACCGTAGGCTGTCGCGTCGCCGGCGAGCGTGCGCTGCACCAGGCGATCGTCGTCATCGAACTGCATCGCGCTTGCCACCCAGGGATCTCTCACTCGGCATTACGGAGCCGCCCGGAGACGAGTTGCAGGAACTTCCTCGCCGCGCACCGAAGCGCCTCGCCGCGCCGTCCATCCCGGAGCACCGCCCATGCTCGCTCTCGCCATGCTCGCCGCCGTCGGGACCTGCCAGACCGCCTCGCTCTCCGAGGGCTCACTCGTCGTCTCGGTGGGCGCGCAGACGCTGACTGTCTCCCTCACCGACGCCGGGCTCAGGCTCGATTCGCCCCACGGCTCACGCACGCTCGAGCCCAGCCTCCAGCTTGGCGACGGCTGGACGCGCCCTTCGCCCGTCGAGGCGCAGCCCATCGTCACCGAGCGCGACGGATCGCTCCGCGCCCGGGTCGTCTACCCCGTCCCGGAGCAGCGCCGGTTCGCACTCGAGGTCGAGGCCTGCTCCGGACTGGACGCGGTCTTCGTCACGAGCCGCCTGGAGGTTCTCGACTCCGCGCGGGGCCAGTACTACTTCTGGCAGACGAACGTCTCGTCCGATCGCCTCCTGTCTCCGACTCCCAGCGGCTTCGAGGAGGCCGGGCTCGACACTGCAGCGTGGGCGCCGTTGCCATGGCGCGAGTGGTGGTTTCTGCCCGGGGAGACGGGCGGCTTGGCGGTGCTGCCGACGAACATCGGCGGGCGCGCGCCGGGGGCGGCCGGGGGTGTGTTCCTCCATGCGCTCCCCCGCTCGGCGGTGATTGCGCCGGGCGATTCGCTCGATGCTGGCTTCGGGCTGGCGATGCTCCCCGACGCGGCGTCGGCCGCCGCCCTCTGGGCGGTCGCTCGCGCACGACCTGCGGCACTCGAGCCCGGGACGCCGCCTGCCCAGGACTACGGCCGGCCCGCGCCGCGGTGGCTGCGGGACGCGGAAGTCTACAACCTCTACTACCGACCGGCGGCGCAGTGGACGGACGAGGTCGTCGAGGGGCAGCTGCGCGGGTTTCCGTTCATCATCGGCAGCACGCCCGACCGGGCCGCGCTGGAACGTTGCCACACGGCGGGCGTGCGGCTGCTGCATTACGTGACCTACACCTGCCTGCTGGACACGGTGCAGCAGGCGCGGGACGGCGGCACGGTCTACAGCGAATGGACCGAGTCCATCGACTGCGAATCCCGCGATCTGGCGTATCACCCCGACTGGGTGTGCATCGACGCGGAGGGGAAGGCGCAACACGACGCCTGGGGGCTGTCGTTCAAGCACCCGTGGCTGCTGAACACCTGCCTCCACCAGCCGGGTCTGCGCGAGGCGGCGATCCGGCAGGTGCGGATGCTGATGGACCTGGGCTTCGATGGGGTGTTCGTCGATCTTGCCGGGCCGACCGTGGAGTGCTACGGGCCGAAGTTCGGCAAGCACGCGCACCGCGACGAACGCACGAACACGCAGGCCTGGGAGGACCTGCTGCGCGAGATCTACGCCGAGGTGAAGCGCCACGGCCCTGAGCGCGTTGTCATCCAGAACACCTGCGTCTCAATCATGCCCAGCCACTGGCCCTCCTGCGACGCCCAGATGCTCGAGAGCTTCCCCTACGGCGCGGACTCGACCGAACTGCGCCAGCCCTGGCCCGAACTGCAGTGGACCGCCCGCCGGAACGCGGCGGCGGTCGAGAACGGCAAGGTAGTCGTGACCTGTCCCTACTTCGGCCCCGGCGACCTCGCGCCAACGCAACGCGCCGCGACCTTCTCCCTCGCCTACGCACAGCTCGCCGGCTTCCTGTGGGCGGACGCCTTCGGGCTGCGAGACATCGAGGGCAACGGTGGGTTCGCGCAGGCGCTGTACGCGACCCGCCTGGGACGCCCCACCTCACCCCTCACGCGCCAGGGGCCGGCGGTGCTGCGCGCCTTCGAGCGCGGCTCCGTCGCCCTCAACCCAATGCCCTGGCCCGCTCGCATGGGGCACGACGCCGCCACGGTCGAGTTGCCCCCACAATCGGCGCGCATCACCGCCCGCGGGGCGCCGTGACCCGCGGCAGGAGGCCCCATCCATGCGAGCCCTTCTCGGCCCGCTGCTGGTAGCGTCGTTACTGGGAGGCAGCCTGATGAGCGTGTCTGCCGACTCCATCGAGGCGCCGGGCGACCTGATCCCCGAGGGACGCGTGAGCCTCCAGGTGGGCGACCTGACGGCAACGGTCATCGACAATGCGCCGCTGGAGGAGCACGCAGGCCGGTACAACGGGCTGACGCGGGTGGTTCATGCCGCCGGCCCGGAGAGCTTCTTCGTCCCAACCTATGCCGGGCTGAACTTCGAGCACCTCTACGATGCCGAGACCGACGGCTTCTCGCCTCGGGAGGGCGCCTACGGGCTGCGGCGGCTCGGGCCGACCGCCGTGGCCCTCTACCGGCCGGCCGCCGAGGAGCCGCACTGGCAGGTCGAGAGCCTCTCGACCTTCACCTGCTCCGCTCCCTCAACCATCGACTTCGAGTTCGCGTGCGTCCCGCGTCGGCAGGACTACGCCGGGGGCTTCCTGGGCGCCTTCTGGGCCAGCTACATCGACGCTCCGCTCGTCCGGAGCATCTACTTCCTGGGTCGGCGAGCCGGGACCGATGAGCCGCCTCGTTGGGTCACGGCTTACTCGCCCGAGCACGGCGTGCAGTCGTGCCACCTGCACGAGGCCGACCCCGGGGACTGCAGCCCGCGAGAGCTGCCCGTCCTGGCGTCGTTGGAGAGGGGGCGCTCGCCCTACGAGTTCACCGAGTGGTTCTACTACGGGCGCTCGGGCAGTCTGGTCTGGATCATGATGTTCGACCCGGGCTCCCTCGATGAGGGCGAACGGCTGCGTTTCGCGCAGTCGCCTACAGGCGGCGGCGGCCGCAACCCGGCGTGGGACTTCTGCTATCTGATCAAGGGGCCCCAGGCCGGGCGCCGGTACGGCTTCCGCGCGCGCGCCGTGCTGAAGCCCTTCGCCGGCAGCGAAGACGTGATCCGCGAGTACGAGCGCTGGCTCGGCCTGCACGTCCCTCGCCCGTCGGAGCCCGAACCGGAGGTCGGGGAGCTCGACCCCCTCACGGGGCAGTGGCTTCAGCTGCCGGGGGAGTGAGGGGACCGCCGCCGTCCGTGCCTGCGGGTCCCCCGACCCGCGCCGTCGCCGTTGCCGTTCTCTTCGGTGTGTTCCGTGGTTTCCGCGGTTCCCTCGCCTTTGCCGTGCCGTTCCCTTCCGTGTATTCCGC
>VGFB01000523.1 GCA_016869015.1 Armatimonadota bacterium | reverse complement strand
GACCCGTCTTACACGTCACGGCCCGGCATCGCAACCGATCTTCCCCCATCGGTGACGCCGGGCCCTGGAGTTGCGTGGTGGTGGGTCGTGGAGGATTCGAACCTCCGACCTTGGGATTAAGAGTCCCCTGCTCTACCGACTGAGCTAACGACCCACACTGTTACGGATAGTGTGCAGTGCGAAGTGCTGAGTGCGAAGTGTCGGCTGCCCAGTGCTCAGTGCTCAGTACTCAGTGCTGCCTTTCCTTGGCGCGCCCGGAGGGACTCGAACCCCCGACCCACGGATCCGAAGTCCGTTGCTCTGATCCACCTGAGCTACGGGCGCGCAATGCCCCGCCATCCCCCTACTGCCTTCAGCCCCCCGGACCTTCGAACCTCCGGACCCTCAGACCCGCTCTACACTTGGCACGCCCGGCCCGATTCGAACGGGCGACCTACGGATTAGAAGTCCGTTGCTCTATCCACTGAGCTACGGGCGCAGGCGCCTTCAGTTCCGCCGTGTCATCGTGGAGCGGAGGACGGGATTCGAACCCGCGGCCCTCAGCTTGGAAGGCTGACGCTCTACCAGTCTGAGCTACCTCCGCGCCTCGCGTCTCGCCGGCCGCTCTCCGGCCTCCCGCAACGTGCATGGTCGGGGCGGCCGGATTTGAACCGGCGACCTCGTGCTCCCAAGGCACGCGCGCTACCAAGCTGCGCCACGCCCCGGCACTCCTCCACGCCAACCGTCGGAGCATAGAGTATAGCAACGCCCCGGAGGGAAGTCAAACGAAAAACGGCGCGCACAGCCGGATCGCCGCGCCTCTCCACGGGTGCTGCGCAGGTCGGCCGGTCGGCACATGTCCATTGACGCCGCTCGACGTGAACGGTATCCTAATCCGGCCAAACGGACGTTGCGCCTCACCGGGCGGCGGAGGATCGGGATGGACTTCATCATACCGTTCGTCGGTACGCTGGGCTTCGGGGGCCTGATGGGCTATGGGGTGGGCTACGCGGCGAAGAAGGTGAGCAAGCTCGCGCTGGTCGCGATGGGCCTCATCTTCTTCCTCATCCAGTACCTCGTGTACAAGGGCTTCGCCACGGTCGATTGGGGAAGCGTCGCGGAGGCCGGAGGGCACGCGGTGAAGAGCGGCGGGGCCTTGTTCTGGAAGGTCGTGACCTACAACGTGTCCCTCGGCGCCGGCTTCGTGGCCGGGATCATCCTCGGCTTTCGGAAGGGCTAGGGCGCCGCCGTCTCATGCTCCACGGACTGAGGGATGGCCTCAATCGGGCGGTCGAGTACCTGCGGGTCTCGGTGACGGACCGCTGCAATCTGCGGTGCCGCTACTGCATGCCGCCCGAGGGGCTGCCGGCCAAGAGCCATGCCGACATCCTGCGGTACGAGGAGATCGCGCGCGTCGTCCGGGCCATCGTGCCGCTGGGGCTGACTCGCGTGCGACTGACCGGGGGCGAGCCGCTCGTGCGACCGGGGTTGCCGGCCCTGGTGCGGATGCTCTGCGCCGTTCGGGGCGTCAGCGACATTGCGCTCACCACGAACGGGCAGCTGCTGGCCCGGTACGCCGCCGAGTTGCGGGACGCGGGCCTGCAGCGGGTCAACGTCAGTCTCGACACGCTCCGGCCGGAGCGCTACCGCGAGATCACCCTCGGGGGCGAGATCGAGCCGGTGTTCGAGGGTCTGGCCGCGGCCCGCGCTCAGGGCTTCGCGCCGATCAAGCTGAATGCGGTGCTGATCCGCGGGCTGAACGAGGACGAGGCGGTCGAGTTCGCGCGGCTAACGCTCGAGGAGCCGTACGACGTGCGCTTCATCGAGTTCATGCCGATGGGTGATGTGGGGCTCTGGTCACCCCAGGCGGTTGTGTCCGAGGCGGAGGCGCGTGCGGCGGTGGAGCGCCTCGGCCCGCTGCAGCCGGCGCCGACGCCCGCCACCAGCCGGGGCGGCGAGGCGTGGCGACTGCCCGGGGCCCGGGGCACCATCGCCTTCATCAGCCCGGTGTCCCATCCGTTCTGCGGGCGGTGCAACCGCCTGCGGCTGACGGCCGACGGCAAGCTGCGTCCCTGCCTGCTGAGCGAGCGGGCCGTTGACCTGCGGGCCGTCCTGCGTTCCGGCGCCTGCGACTCCTACGTGCGGGCGGCCTTCGCCGAAGCGGCGCTGGGCAAGCCCGAGGGGCATCACCTGACCGAGGGAGCCACGTGTCCGACGAGCACGCCGATGGCCGCGATCGGGGGCTGACCCATGCCGGCCCTCGCGGCGCGAAGATGGTCGACGTGACCGCGAAGCGCGACACCCAGCGCCGCGCAGCGGCCTCCGGCCGTGTCCGCATGCGGGCGGAGACGCTGGCGCTGATCCGCGAAGACGGCGTCGCTAAGGGCAGCGTCATCGAGACGGCGCGCCTCGCCGGCATCATGGCCGCCAAGCGCACCGCCGAGCTGATTCCCCTCTGCCATCCGCTGCCGCTCACGGGCGTGACCCTCGAGATCGAGTTGGACGAGGGCCTGCCGGGGGTGACCGTCGTCGCCCGCGCGACCTGCACGGGCAAGACGGGCGTCGAGATGGAGGCCCTCACGGCCGCCGCCGTGGCGTGCCTGACGGTCTACGACATGTGCAAGGCCGTGGACCGCGAGATGGTCCTGGAGGACATCAAGTTGCTGGAGAAGTCCGGCGGCGCCTCCGGCGACTTCCGGCGGACGGCGGCCGGGGAGAGCCACCCATGACCGGGCGCATTCTGGCCGTCTCCATCAGCGACGAGCGCGGGACGAGGAAGCGCAACGTCCCCCGGGCCGAGCTGCGCGCCGAGCACGGGATCGTGGGCGACGCTCACGCGGGGCCAGGCCGGCGGCAGGTCAGCCTGCTGGGAATCGAGAGCGTGCGGCAGATGCAGGGGCGGGGCATCGAGGTGAACCCCGGCGACTTCGCCGAGAACATCACCACCGAGGGCCTCGAGGTCTTCTCGCTCCCCATTGGGACCCGGCTGCGATTGGGCGCCACGGCGGTGGGCGAGGTGACCCAGATCGGGAAGACCTGCCACGATCGCTGCGAGATCTTCCGGATCGTCGGGGACTGCGTCATGCCCCGCGAGGGCATCTTCGTGCGCGTGCTGGAGGCGGGGGAGATCAAGCCCGGCGATCCGATCGAGGTGGTGACCGCATGAGGGTCGCGATTCTCACGGTCAGCGACTCGGCCGCGGCCGGCGAGCAGGCCGATCTCAGCGGGCCGCTGATGCGGGAGCTCATCGAGGCGGCCGGCGGCGAGGTGACCCGCACCGATGTGCTGCCCGACGACCAGGACACCATCGCGGACTGGCTGAGACAGGTGGCGGACGCCGACGGCGTGGACCTCGCTCTGACCTCCGGCGGAACGGGCCTCGCGCCGCGCGACGTGACCCCCGAGGCGACGCTCGCCGTCCTCGACCGCGAGGCCCCGGGCATTGCGGAGGCTCTGCGGGCGGCGGGCCTGGCCAAGACCCCGCGCGCGATGCTGTCCCGTGGCGTGGCGGGCGTCCGCAAGCGCACCTTGATCCTCAACCTCTCCGGCAGCCCCAAGGCCGTCCGCGAGCAGTGGGACGCGTTCCTCCCGGTCCTCCAGCACGCCGTGGACACCGTGCGCGGCGGGGGCGCCCACCCGGAGACCGACGCAGCCCGGTCCGCGTCCTCGTAGGCTCTTCCCCCCCAGGAGCTACCCCATGGGTCCGACTCCATCGCTGTGGTGCGCGGCCGTCGCGCTGCTGTCCGTGCGGGCCGGCGCCGACAACCTTCTCCCGAACCCCGGTTTCGAGGCGGGGTCCGGCGCCGAGGGGTTGGCCGAGCAGTGGCAGGACAACTCCGGCTGGGCCGACCTTGACGTGCGGTACACACTCGACACCGATACCCCCCACTCGGGCCGGGCCTGCCAGCGGGTCACCTGCTCGCGACTGGCCTACGGCGCGGTGCAGCTCATCCCCGCGAGCGGCGTGCCGTTGACCCAGGGGCGCATCTACCGGGTGCGGGGCTGGCTGAGGGGCGATGTCGGCAACGTTGCGCTGCAGCTGCGATTGGCCCCGTCCCCCTACACGGTCTACGTCGAGCGGGCGCTACCGGTGGAGGCCGACTGGCGCAGCCTCGACTACCTGTGGTCCTCGACCGTGGACGACCCGGATGCGCGGTTCATGCTGCGGTTCGCGCAGTCGGGGACGCTGTGGGTCGACGATCTGTCGGTCGAGGAGATCACGGAGGATGAAGCGCGGAGGCTCGGGCCGCCTCTGCGGCCGGGCAATCTGCTGCGGAATGGTCGCTTCGACCTCGACCTCGCGAACTGGCTGCTCAACCACGGCTG
>VGFB01000522.1 GCA_016869015.1 Armatimonadota bacterium | reverse complement strand
GATAAGACGGAGCTGGCCGTCGAGGACATGGTTACCGCGCAGGTGACGATCCGGAACAACACCCCCGCCCGGATGGGGATGGTGCTCGTGGACCTCGGCGTGCCGCCCGGGTTCGAGGTGCAGTCGGGCGACCTCGCGGAGCTCGTGGGCTCGAAGATCATCGAGAAGTTCAGCCTCACCGGCCGGCAGGTCATCGTGTACCTGGAGGAGCTGACCCCGGGTCAGGAGGTTCGGCTGCAGTACCGGCTCAAGGCCAAGTTCCCGATCAAGGCCAAGACCCCGGAGAGCACGGCCTACGAGTACTACAACCCGGACAACAATGGCGTATCACAGCCCGAGGAGTTGACCGTGAGCGCGGGGTGAGCGGCGCGGGGAACCCGGCGACGCGATCCCGGCGCCGGGGCCGGAGAGGGGTGAGGGCGTCAGGGTCCGCGGGCTGCGCCCACGGACCCGCGCCCCGCCTTCCCTCCAAGCCCCAGAGGGGCGGCGGACCACGCTCCATCACGCGACACAGGCCGCTACTCGGGCTTGCGCTTGAGGCTCTGAATCCGGCGACGGAGCTTCCTTTCGACCGCGTCGGGTAGAGGCTTGCCCGTCGGACGAGGGGCATCGTCCTCGGGCTCGTCGAGGGGCTCAGGGGTCACGGCGACCGCCCGCAGGGCCTTCAGGCGGCGTTCGAGCTTCTCCGGGTCAACGGGCTTCGGGGCATGCGGCTCGAGCTGCAGCAGGTCGTGGAGGATGCAGAGCGCCGCCTCCTTGTCGGGGATCTTCCCCCGGGAATCCACGTCATCATCGCTCGGACCGAAGACCGGCAGCGGCGAGCCCACGCACGAGGGGCAGCCGTCCTCACACTCGCACTCCTGGATCAGGTACAGGGCCGCCTGCAGGATCTCCTCGAGCCGCTCGTGGGCCTTCTCCGCGAAGCCGAGACCCTTCGGATAGCGATCGTACAGGAAGATCGCCGGGGCGCCGAGGTTGGAGGAGTCGACCGCCGACCCGACATCCGACGGGTCGCACAGCACGAAGATCGGCAGCACCCCCAGCGCCGCGTTCGCGACGCCCAGCAACCCGTCTTCAGGGAGGCGTCCGTACGCGCGGACCCGCTCCAGCGCAAAGGCGGGCGGCACGATCCAGAGCGCCTCGGTCTCCAGCGGCAGTGGGGGCAGGTTGATGTTCCCGAACCCGATGCTGTCCCGCGAGTGGAACTTGATCTTGCGGAACAGGTACACGATGGCGGTGACGGTCACCGGCCCGAAGCACACGCGGCTGACCCGCCAGGTGTCGTCCCGCTCCGTCTCGTCGATACGAATCTCCGTCTTGTCGATGGCCTGGGTGTAGTAGTCGTAGTCGCCCTTCCGGACGTAGGCGATGCGCTCGGTGGTGTCGAGGCGGTCCACGAAGTACGGATCGCCCTTGTGCATGTAGATCGCTTCGGCGTGGACCTGGCTGAAGGCGCTGAACTCGTCGAGCTGGCCGATGACCTGCGGCTCGGGGCCGCTCATGTCCTGGATCGTGTAGTTGTTGTCGTCCATGTTGCGCAGATTCACGTCGCGCGCGGGGAACTGCGCGCCCTGCCAGCTCCACCGGCCGTTGGCGAAGTAGGCCTGCTGGTCCTCCTCGAGCAGCGCCATGACCGAGGCCGCCGCGTCGCCGAAGTCGCGGCAGTCGTCGGCGGTGACGGGCAGCTCCTGACACGCGCAGCGGAGGTGTCCCGCGAGGATGTAGGGGTTCGCGGGCTCGACGACCGCGCGTTCGGCGGCCTGGCCGAAGAAGTACTCGGTATGCTGCATGAGGTACTGGTCGATGGGCTGGTTCTGGCCGATGAGGATGACGAGGGCCTCCTCATCGCCCCTCCCGGCCCGGCCGGCCTGCTGCCAGGTGCTGGCGACGCTGCCGGGATAGCCGACCAGGATCGCCGCGTCGAGGCTGCCGATGTCGATGCCGAGCTCCAGCGCGTTCGTCGTCGTCACCCCGAGCAGCTTGCCCGAGAACAGGAGCCGCTCGATCTCCCGCCGCTCCTCGGCGAGGTAGCCGCCCCGGTAGGCGCGGACGGTGTTCGCGAGGCGCGGGGTCTCCTCCAGCAGTTCATCGCGCACGTAACGGTAGAGCACCTCCGCCGTCCGTCGGGCGCGGACGAAGCAGATGGTCTGCACGCCCTGCACGACGAGGTCCACCATCAGCTTCTGTGCCTCGACGTTCGGGCTGCGGCGTTCCACCTTGCCCTCGTCGAGGAAGGGCGGGTTCCACAGCACGAAGCGTTTCGGCCCGCGCGGCGAGCCGTCGTCGGCAATCGCGCTGAAGCTCTCGCCGACGAGGGTCTCCGCGTGCTCCCGGGGGTTGTCGATCGTCGCCGAGGCCGCGACGAACTGGGGCTTCGCCTTGTAGTGCGCGCAGAGGCGGCGGAGTCGCCGGACAACGTTGCCGACGTTGGAGCCGAAGATGCCGCGGTAGGAGTGGACTTCGTCGATCACCACATACCGCAGCTGCGAGAGGAAGCTCGCCCAACGGGAGTGATTCGGCAGGATTCCCGAGTGCAGCATGTCCGGGTTCGTGAGGATCACGTTGCCCTCATCCCGGAGCTTCCGGCGCGTATCCCCCGGCGTGTCGCCGTCGTACGTTCCGGCTTCCAGGGGCAGCGTGGGATCGAGGGCCTTCAGGTCGTTCAGCCCGCGGAGCTGATCCTGAGCCAGAGCCTTGGTCGGGTAGAGATAGAGCGCCTTCGCGTGGGGCTCGGCGAGGAGCGTCTCGATCACCGGGAGGTTGTAGCACAGCGTCTTGCCGCTCGCCGTCCCGGTCACCACCACCACGTTCTCCCCGCGCCGGACGGCCTCGATGGCGTGAGCCTGGTGACTGTAGAGCTTCTGGATCCCGCGTTGCGCCAGCACGCCGCGGAGCGCCGGAGGCAGCGGCTTCTTGAGCTTCCCGAACTTCGCCTTACGCGCGGGCACATCGTGCACGTGCACCATTTGCCCGCGATACCCGCGGCGGTTCCCGATCTCGCGAAGGAAGGCGTCAACGTCCATCCGCAGATCCTGGCGGCGATGGGATCTCTGTGCTGCTTGCGGAAGAGCTGCCCCATGTCAGCCTTAGGGGAGCGGTTCCACTTTACCGTTGTGGTGAACGCGGGCAGACGTCCCGGCAGGCAGACGGCCGACCTGCTGCTCAATGGCCGTGAGGTGCTTCACAAACCACGCGACCTGCTCTCGCTTCTGCAGCCTCAGGAAGCCCTTGAACAGGAACAGGCCGGTGATGCCGCAGGCTTCCAGGACCAACCGCTGCGCGGGTCGCTTACGCATCCGCTCGTCTGCCGTGACAAGCACCCAGCCCTCCTGGGCTACGCACGGGAGCCACTCCTCGTCAGGCGTCGCTGGGTCGAACCTCTCCCGCAAGTGGACGGCATCGGCGTCCACCTGCCTCAGGACCTCCGCGATGGCCGGGGAGAGGTCGTTGTCCAGGAACAGGGTCATGCCGCCGCCAGTCTCTTCTCGAACTCGATTGCGGACCGCACAGCCTTCAGACTGACCCCATACCAAGCTGCCACGGCCCGCTCATCGGCGGTGCCCAGGAAGGCCTCGTAGAGAGCGAACGTGCGAACGCCCGATGCGCAGTCGATCGGCTTCCCTAGCCCGCGACGGGGATCGATCACGACGCACTTCCCCTTCCCCAGCGGCCAGTACCGCGCGATCTCCTCGTGGGCGATATCCGCGTCCTTGAGAAACGGCTCGACCATGTCCATGAAGACGAGCTGACAAGCATGCAGCTCCTCCATGAGCTTGGAGGCGGAGACGCCCGCGGGCGGATGCTGTTCGAGTACGGCGAAGATCCGCGTCCCGTCGGTGCTGAAGCGTCTCACTGCAAAGGGGTGGTCGGTACCGAACAGTCTTGCCCCCTCGGCCGCTGCCGCCCGGATGACCGGCATGGAGACGCCGTACTGCCGGAACATGCGGACAAAGTGCAGTTCCATCAGGTCCAGAAACGTAAGCAGTCTCTCCACGTTGGTCTCGTCGAGTTCCCGATGGACCACCGCAGGCGAGCGGCGGGACGCTTCGCGACTGGCGAAGGTGTAGCCATCGACCCACCTTCTGACGGTCGAGTAGGGCACCCCCAGGAGGTGAGCTGTCTCGGCGGGGGTGTAGAGGCCCACCCCCAGTATCGTCCTGGCGTCGCACTTCATCAGGGCACCTCAGGGCGGCGCATTCGTGACCGGGTCCTCGCCTCAACCGCGCAAACCCTCCCCGTACTCCTGCACCGGCCATAGTACCACCAAAGGCTCGCCAATGGTAGCCCCGGCCCTACGCGCGGGTACATCGTGCACGT
>VGFB01000521.1 GCA_016869015.1 Armatimonadota bacterium | reverse complement strand
TGGAGCGGCTTCAGCCGCGATGCCTTGCCGTCGTAGGTCGGAGCGCTGCTCCGACGCCGTTCCCGTCCCCGGGGCAGGAGGCACTGTCATGGGTCAGCAGCCGGAAGCCAGGAGCCAGAACTCACAAGACGGCGGAACGGCCAACGACACCTTCCGCATCGACCGCCTCACCCTCAAGAACTTCCGCTGCTTCGAAGACAAGACCATCGACTTCCACCCTCGCTTCAACGTCCTCATCGGGGACAATGGGAGCGGGAAGACGGCGGTGTGCGAGGCGCTGGCGGCACTCATTGGGCGTCTACCGGTTATGGCGGACAAGAGCCCGCGGGACATCGTTCACGACGATGTGCGCCGCGCCCCACTAGAGACCCAGGTGGTCCACCGGGTCCGCGTGATCTATGACACACGCCTGCGCGCCGACGCGACGATCCGGACCCAGAGCACGTACTGGACGGCCGGGCTGAAGACCCCCCACCAGCTTGCGTCCTCCGGCCGGAAAGACAAGACGGTGGCGGAGACGTTCCGTGGCGAGGGGAACGCCGGCCGGCAGATGCCCCTCGTGGCCTACTACCCGTCAGGTCGGTACTCCGGTCCGTCCGTGGACTCCGTAGACGACTTCCTTGAGGGTGACGTCATCCCGCGCACCTACGGGTACACCGATTGCCTCGCGGCTACCGTCAGCGAAGAGCACGCGGTGAAGTGGCTGAAGACCTTCCAAGCCGTCCAAGACCAGGAGGACCGCGCCTCGCCCGAACTCGAGGCGGTGAAGGCCGCGGTTGCGGCTTGCATCGAAGATTACCGCGAGATGAAGTACTGGTTCCGCCCGGGGGAGCTCTGCATCCACCGCGGCAGTGGAGCAGGCCTTCCGCTCCGTATGCTGCCGAGTGGCGTGCGCTGCATCCTCGCCATGGTCGCTGACATGGCGTGGCGCAGCTTCGTCCTGAACCCCCACCTTGGCGCCGACGCCGCCGAGTTCACCCCCGGCGTGGTGCTGATCGACGACATCGACCTGCACCTGCACCCGAAGTGGCAGCGCAAGGTGGTTGGCGACCTCAAGAAGGCGTTCCCGAAGGTGCAGTTCATCGTGACGACCCACTCGCCGATCATCGTGCAGTCGCTTGATGAAGGCGAACTCATCAAGCTCGACGAGGGCCCACCCGGCGCCTACGCTGACCAGCCGATCGAGGACATCCTGGAGAACGTACAGGATTACGGGGACGCGATGCCCAGTTCCCGCAAACGGGCGATGATCGAGGCTGCCAAACGCTACTACGAGGTCCTGGATCGGGCACAGGATGCGTCGCCAGAGGAGCAAGAGGCGGCGAAGCGTGAGCTGGATCGACTGGCGGCGCCCTTCAGCGATAACGTCGCCTATCACGCGTCTCTCGCGTACCTGGAGTCGAAGCGCGAGGCGGCGGGCCTGGGGGACGGCGGCGAGTGAGACCCATCAACCGAGGCGACAAGCCCACTGACCACCAGGGCCATCTGCTCGCGGTCAGGGAGGCCTCCGAGTACAAGGAGGCGCTTGAGAGACGCCTTGGACCGTTCTGCTCCTACTGCGAACGCCGGCTCACCGTCAGCCTCGCGGTCGAACACATGCAGGGGAAGCTTGCCGTCCCAGCCCTCGAACTGGAGTGGTCGAATCTCCTACTGGCCTGCTCCAACTGCAACTCCGCCAAGCCCAAGAGTGAGATTGACCTGACGCTGTACTACTGGCCCGACACCCACAACACCGCCCGTGCGTTCACGTACGACGATGCGGGCGACGTCCACCCGGCACCGGCCCTCACCCCTGGCGAGAGTCAGACGGCGTCCCGCACACTGGAGCTGACGGGTCTGGACCGCAGGCCAGGGCACCCGAAGTGGAGGCAAGGCGACAGACGCTGGGAAGACCGTCGGGACGCGTGGAAGATCGCCCAAGACCAGCATGAGGATCTCCAGCGCCGCCCGACATCCACGCAGCGGGACAAGGTGCTCCGCGTGGCCAGGCAGACCGGCTACTTCTCCGTCTGGATGACCGTCTTTCGCGACGACGCCGACATGTGTCGGCGCTTCATCGGGGCCTTCCCCAACACTGCTGTGGAGTGCTTCGAAGAGAGCGGCGCTCCGAAGCCGTTCACCGAGCGGGAGGGAGCGTCGGTATGAGCGCCCCTCTTGCTGCTCGTTTCATCGTGATCGAGGGCCCGGAGGGGGCGGGGAAGTCGACGCAGGTGCGCCGGTTGGCGGAGGCGTTGCGCAAGCGCGGGGCGGAGGTGGTGGTGACCCATGAGCCGGGGGGGACGCCGGCGGCGGAGGCGATTCGGCGGGTTTTTCTGAGCGGGGAGCACGAGGCGATCACGCCGTTGACGGAGCTGTTCCTGATCTGCGCGGCGCGGGCGCAGCACATTGCGGAGGTGGTTCGACCGGCGCTGGAGGCGGGGAGGACGGTGCTGTGCGATCGGTTCAGCCCGTCGACGATGGTGTATCAGGGGTACGCGGGCGGGCTGCCGTTGGAGACGGCGCGCGTGGTGGACGAGGCCGCTCGGCAGGGGCTGCTGCCCGATCTGACGATCGTGGTCGACGTGCCGGCCGAGGTGGGGCTGCAACGGAACCGCCGGGACAATGCGGCGGACCGGATGGAGGGCAAGGGGCTCGAGTTCCACCGGCGGGTGCGCGAGGGGTACTTGCGGTACGCGGCGGAGGCGGAGGAGCCGTGTGTGGTCATCTCGGGCGAGGCGGACGCGGAGGCGGTGGCGAGGGAGGTGCTGGAGGCGGTGGTGGGGGAGGCTCCTAACCCCCCGGCCTCCCCTTCTTCAGAAGGGGGGAGAACCTGAACGATGGCCTTCGCGGGCATTGCCGGGCATGAGACGGCGAAGCAGGTGCTGAGGCGCGCGATCGGCACGGATCGGGTGTCTCACGCCTACCTGTTCGAGGGTCCGGCGCATGTCGGCAAGACGCTGACCGCGGTGGCGTTCGCGAAGGCCCTGATGTGCGCGACGCCCCCGGAGCCCGGCGAAGGGTGCGGGGAGTGCGCGATCTGTCGGGCGGTCGAGCGGGGCAACCACGCTGACTTCATGGTCCTCTTCCCCACCTCCCGCGTGGAAACCACCGACGAGGAAGGCCAGAAGGCCGTCGCCGAGATCGAAGGGTCGGAGATCCGCACCGACGCAATCGGGCGGCTGATCGACCGCGCTCACGCGAAGGCCGTGTCCGCGCGCCACAAAGTCCTGCTTGTCTCCGACGCGCAGGCGATGAACCCGGTCGCGGCCAACCACCTGCTGAAGACGCTCGAGGAACCTCCCCCGGGGACGGTCCTGATTCTGACGGCCACCAGCGTCGCGGCGCTGTTGCCGACCATCGTCTCCCGCTGTCAGCTCGTGCGCTTTGGCCCGGTGCCTCTGGCCGAGACCCACGCGGCTCTCGCGCGCCTGTTTCCCGACGAGGATCCGGCACTGGTCCGCTCGGTCGCGGCACTGTCGGGCGGACGGCCGGGATGGGCGCGGCGACTGTTGGAGCACCCTGGGGCGCTCGATGTGCGAGCTCGGGTGCTGGCCCTGGCGGAGCGCCTGCCCGCCGATCCGCCGGTCGCCTGCATGAAGGCCGCCGAGGCGTTCATCGAGGCTGCCGAGGCCTGGTGGCTCGCGACGAGCGACAGCGACTCGGCGGCGAAGCTACTGAAGGCGAACCGCGACCGCATCCTCCGCACCCAGATCGGCGAACTGCTGGACATCCTGCTCACCTGGTTCCGCGACCTGGCGATCGCGGGCGAGGCCGGGGCCGAGGGGTTGCTGATCAACGCCGATCGCGCACGTGAGTTGCGCGAGGCGGCAGCCGCGGCGCCGGACTGCGCGGCAGCGGTGGCGGCCGTGGCGGAGACCCGCAACGCACTGCGGGGTAACGCGAACTTGCGCCTGGCGGTCGAGGTGATGCTTGTGCGCCTGCGACAGGCGCTCACCGTCGGTGCGCTCGGGCCCACTTGACCCATGACTTCCCGCGCGCTCTTCATCGGGGTCACGGCCGTGCTGCTGCTGGGCGTGGCAACGCCCTACAGCGATCTTGTGATGCGCGGGACGTGGATCGGCCTGACCGCCTTCCCCATCAGCAGTCTGTTCGTGCTGCTGGTTGTGGTGCTGGGGGTCAACGCGCTTCTGCGCAAGCTCGGCCGGGCCCTGGCGGCCGGCGAGATGCTGTTCGTCTACGCGATGGTGCTGGTGGCGGCCGGGATCCCCTCCTTCGGCTTGACGGCGCTCTTGGTGCCCTTCCTGGCCGGGCCGTTCTACTTCGCCAGCCCCGAGAACCGCTACGAGACGATCCTCCACCCCCACATCCCAACGTGGTTCCA
>VGFB01000520.1 GCA_016869015.1 Armatimonadota bacterium | reverse complement strand
GCGCACTCACCCGGACGGCTCGGGCGCGCTGTTCGTCGACGTCTCCCACGTGATCCACCTGACCCCAAGCGCGGCCCTGATCGCGCGGATGCTGCTGGATGGGATGGCGCCGGGGCGCCTGGTCAGCATCCTCCGCGAGCGACATCCGTCCGCCCCCCTGGAGCGCCTGCAGGCCGACGTACAGCTCCTCGATGGAGTGATCGGAGCCCTCAGGGCGCCTGACGGGCGCTGCCCCAGTCACGTGGGGCAGTTCGAGCGGTCCCCCATCTTCTCCCACCGCGCCCAGGCGCCGTACAAGGCCGACCTGGCGCTCACCTACAACTGCAACAACCGCTGCGCCCACTGCTACAACGAGCCCGGGCGCACGAGCCCCGGGCTCTCCCTCGCGCAATGGCAGGAAGCCATCCGCCGCCTGGCGGCGATCGGCGTGCCCCACCTCGTCTTCACGGGGGGAGAGCCGACGCTCCATGACGGCCTGCCCGACCTGGTGCGCTGCGCTGAGCGGCTGGGGCTGGTTACGGGGCTGAACACCAATGGACGACGGCTCGCGAACGCACCGTTCGCCCGACGCCTCAAGCGAGCCGGGCTGGACCACGTCCAGATCACCCTCGCCTCGCACCGATCCGCCCTGCACGATCGAACGGTCGGCGCAAGCGCCTACGCGGAGACCGTGGAGGGCATCCGCAACTGCCTGGCGGCCGGGCTGCATATCCTCACCAACACCACCCTCACCCGCCGAACCGCCGGCGAGGCGCTCGCGACCCTCGAGTTCGTCCACGAACTCGGAGTCCGCACCTGCGCCATGAACGGGATGATCTGCGCGGGAGGCGGGCGCGACAACCCGGAGGCCCTGGGCGAGGCCGAGTTGGTCCCCGTGCTGCGGGCCGTACAGGAGAGGGCGGAGGCGTTGGGGATGCGCTTCCTGTGGTATACGCCCACGGAGTACTGCGCGCTATCGCCGGTCGAGCTTGGGCTGGGGGCCAAGGCCTGCAATGCGGCGGAGTACTCGATCTGCGTCGAGCCGAACGGCGACGTCCTCCCTTGCCAGTCGTACTACGAGCCGGCAGGGAACCTCCTCCGAGACGAGTGGCCGACGATCTGGGACAGCCCGCTGTTCCGCCGGATCAGACTACGGCGCGAGAACCCCCGCGTCGCGGGTCTGGACGAACGCTGCTACGAGTGTCCCGACCTCACGCTCTGCGGCGGAGGATGCCCTCTGCAGCGGGAGGCACGCCGGAAGGAGGCACTGGTCCATGTCCGCGAGGGCGACTGACCTCGTTGCGCCGGGGCTCTATCACTTCTCCCGCCTGAGCGGCAGCTTCCCCGTGCGGCTGCACCTGCGCGTCGATCCGGACGGCTCGGGGCTGCTGATGGCCAACGCCTCGCAGGCGGCCCACCTGTCGCCCGTGGGCGTGGTGATGGCGCAGGCCGCTCTGGAGGGCCTGGATGACACGCAGATCATCGCGCGCGTCCAGGAGCTCTTCGCCGGGGGCGGCGTAGCCCAGACGACGCGGGACGTGGAAGGCGTCCGCAAGCTGCTGGACGATCTTCTCAGCCCCGACGACAACTACCCGATCAGCAACTACGACGGCCCCCCGGCGGCCGCCGAGCGCCGTCGGCTGATGGCGCCCTTCCAGGCCCACGTCGCGCAGGGCGAGCCGCTCCTGGTGGCCCCCCTCCTGCAGGCTCTCTGGAACGCCGGGGTACCTCACGTCACGTTCCTGGCGCAGCCGGACCTGCCGCCGGAGGGGCTGGTCCGGCTGGTGGAATGCGCCGAGGACATCGGGATGATCGCGGGGCTCCGGACCGCAGCGAGTTGGCTCTCGAAGGCCGCCATTCGGGAAGCGGCCATGGCCGGACTGGACTTCCTGAAGCTCATCCTCCTCTCCGCCGAGGGTGCCGAGCAGGATGCCGTCCTGGGCGACGGCGATCATGAAGCGTTGCTGCAGGCCTTGGCCGCCTGTCACGACCTGGAGCTGTGCCCGGTCGCCCAGGTGCCGCTGACGGACGCCAGTGCGGATGGGATCCCCGAGATCGTGGAGTTCGCCGCCGCCCAAGGCCTCGCCAACCTCGAGTTCTTCGCCATCGCCTGCCCGGAGAGCGGATCGCCCGCGGACGCCGCCGGCGCCCTGCCGGCCCAGGCACTCCCGCAGGTCGCCACCCAGATCGCCGAGTGCGCCGACGAGTGCGGCGCGCGCTTCCTCTGGGCCCCGCCGGTGCGGTTCGACCCCGCCAGGTCCGTGGCGGACCATGTGCGGGCCGGGCCACGCGCCGGTGCGGAGGCCTCGATTCGGGTGGAGGCCGACGGCACGGTGTACGCCCCGCGCGGTCCCCGAGAGCCCTGCGGCAATCTGCTCCGGCAATCGTGGGAGACGATCTGGGGGCACGGTGCGTTCGCGCGCTACCGGGAAGGCCTGGCGGCCGTCTCACGCTGCCCCACCTGTCCCGGCCTGCAGTTGTGCGCCGCCGCCTGCCCGAAGGACCCGACCGGATGGTCCGATGACGCCGACACCGGAGGCGCGCAATGATCCGCCGCCTGCCCATGCTGGTCGCCCTCCTCGGCGCCGCGTTCCCGGCCCCGGCGCAGGACTACCGCTTCAGCGTCCCCGAGATGCTGCTGGACGTGTACGTCAACCCTGATGCCTCGGTCACCCTTCACTACACGGTGACCTTCCAGTGCAGCCCGATGGCGCGCCCGATCGACATCGTTGATGTCGGCCTGCCGGACCGCGACTACGACATCGGCAACATGACGGCTTCCATCAACGATGTGCCGCTCAGCGGCATCCGCAAGTCGACCGCCATCGACTGCGGAGTCGAGGTGCCCCTCGGCGCCGGCGCCATCGCGCCCGGCCAGGCCGGCATCTTCCACTTCAAGGCCACCATGCCCAGTCGGGTCTACCAGGACACGACGCGCGAGGATTACGCCTCCCTGTGGATCACCCCCACCTGGTGGGGCGCCCAGTACGTGGAGGGCACGGGCAACATCGGGGTCGTGGTCTACCTGCCGGGAGCGATCCAGCCCGACGAGGTGCTACATCAGGGCCAGGAGTTCACCGTCAAGGCCAAGAAGGACTCACACACCATCGCGGCCTGGTTGCTTCAGGGCGTGCGCGCCGACGGCCCGCGCATATTCCGGCTCTCCTTCCCCAAGCGGGTCATGGACCGGGTGGTCAAGCAGACCGTCTGGGACCTGCTCATGAAGTGGTGGCTGGAGAACCCCCAAGTCCGGATCGGGTGGGCGATCGCGCTCTTCATCCTCTACGGCATCGCCTTCTTCCGGGCCAGCAAGGGCACGGGGGTCAGCCTGTTCATCCTCCTGGTGGTCGGCCTGAGCGTGTGCTTTGTGTTGTGGCCGGTCATCGAGCTGTTCGCGCTGCCGCTGCTGATCCCGATCTGGTTCCTCGCCGAGAAGGGCCTGAAGCGTCGTCGCGGCCACTACCTCCCGGCCATCGCCTCGGTCGAGGGCGGCGGCGTGAAGCGCGGCCTGTCGGCGGCTGAGGCCGCCATCCTGCTCGAGATGCCGCTCGGGCGGGTTCTCACGCTCATTGTCTTCGGTCTGCTGAAGAAGGGCATCGTGAAGCAGCTCGAGCCCGACCCGCTCGAGGTGCAGCTCGCGCCCGAGTTCGCCAACCTGACCCGTAAGGAGCGCCAGGCGGCGGCGCGGCGGCTGGGAACGGTGATCCACGCCTACGAACAGCCCTTCCTCGATGAGATCGAGGCCCATCCCGGCCATCCGCTGAACCGCATTGACTTCTCCGGCCCCATGAAGCACGCCGTCACCCAGGCCGCCAAGCGTGTGAAGGGCTTTGACCTCGAGCAGACCCGCAGCTACTACCGCTACATCATCAGCCGGGCCTGGGCCGAGGCGAAGGCCATCGGGGACGTCGAGAAGCGCACCGAGTACGCCGACGACAACCTGCTGTGGCTCCTGACGGCACAGAACGGCTACGACAGCTTCGACTCCTGGCACTCCAGCGGCTACCACTACGACCCGCCCTGGGGCCGCGGCACGACCATGGGCCCCGGCCTGCCGACGCCGCAGCCCTCCGCGGGCGGCCGGACGAGCTTCACCGATGTCTCGCGCTCCTTCGCCGGCTGGGCGGAGGGGATCACCGGCGGTCTGGCGGGCAAGATGGACCCGGTCTCCGTCGGCCTGAAGGGCGGCGGGCTGGTCGACCTCTCCGGCGTCGACAAGGTCACGGTGGATGTCCTGGAGTCCCTCGCTGAGAGCAGTGGTTCCGGCGGCGGCGGGGGTGGCGGCGGGGGCGGCTGCGCGTGCGCGGGCTGCGCGTGTGCCTGCGCCTGCGCGGGAGGCGGCAGG
>VGFB01000519.1 GCA_016869015.1 Armatimonadota bacterium | reverse complement strand
TTCGTTGATCATCTTCTGGACCTCTTCGGGCGGCGTGATCGCCTCGACGAGGAGGTCCAGCAGCTCGATCCCGAACTTGTCGAAGTCCTCGCGGCAGCGCTCGCGACAGGCAATGCCGATCTCATCGTACACGCGGCCGAGGTCCAGGATCGTCTCCAGGACCTCGCCGAGGGTGTCGTTGAAGCGCGAGACGATGAACGAGCGCATCCACGCCTCGACGGAGTCGAGGTCGTAGCGCCCCTCGGTTCCGACGACCTTGTTCACGAAGAGCTGCGGCTCGGCGACGCGGCAGGTGAACATGCCGTAGGCGCGGAGCTGGACCATCGCCAGCTCCTTGTCGCGAAAGAGGATCGGCGAGCGCGTGCCCCACTTGAGGTCCGTCATCGTGCGCAGGTTGACGAAGTAGACCTCGGCCTGGAAGGGCGTCTCACCGCCGAAGGGGATGTTGATCAGCTTCTGAACGAGGGGGAGGTTCAGCGTCTCGAGCGTGTGGCGGCCGGCGTGGAAGGTGTCCAGGGCCTGCCCGTCGCGGAAGAAGACGGCGGCCTGGCTCTCGCGCACGGTGAGCTGCGAGCCCAGCCGGATGTTGCCCGCCCCGTGGGGCGGCCAGCGGTGCACGATCTCGGTTCCGGTGACGTCCTGCCACTCGATGACGTCCAGCGCATCCATCGGGAAGCCTCCGTAGGTGACGTTCAGCATTGGCGTGCGGCGACTCGTGGTCTACTCGGCCGGCGGCGAGGGAGACGCAGCCCTCGGCGGCGCTTCCGCCGCCCGGCGACTCAGGAACGCCTCGAACAGGTCGATCGGCACCGGGAAGATCGTGGTCGAGTTGTTCTCGGTCGCGATCTCCGCCAGGGTCTGCAGGAAGCGCAACTGCAGGGCCGGGGGGGCGGCTCCGACAATGCGCGCCGCATCCGCCAGCCGCTCCGAGGCCTGGTACTCGCCCTCGGCGGCGATGATCTTCGCCCGCCGCTCCCGTTCGGCCTCCGCCTGACGCGCAATCGCCCGCTGCATTTCCGGTGGCAGCTCGACGTCCTTCACCTCGACCGCCGTCACCTTCACGCCCCAGGGGTCGGTCGCCTCGTCGATGATCTGCTGAAGCTTGTGGTTGATCTGGTCGCGCTCGGCCAACAGCTCGTCCAGCTCCGCCTGCCCCAGGACGCTGCGGAGCGTGGTCTGGGCCATCTGGGAGGTCGCGATCCAGTAGTGCTGGACCTGCACCACGGCATTGCACGGGTCGAAGACGCGGAAGTAGCAGACGGCGTTCACGCGGACGGTGACGTTGTCCCGCGTGATGACCTCCTGCTTGGGGACGTCCAGGGCGACCACACGCAGGTCCATCTTGACCATGCGCTCGATGACCGGGATCACGTAGAACAGCCCCGGCCCGCGCGCGCCGACGAGACGACCGAGCCGGAACACGACGCCCCGCTCGTACTCATTCACGATCCGGATGCCGCTCAACAGGAAGAGGAACAGGAACCCACCGACCACCGCGGCAAACACGATCAACCCTTGCATCGTCGACACCATCCTTATCCGAAGCGTTGAGGACGCGGCGCGCTCAGGAGGTCGGCGTACCCGCTCGACGCACCCGCAGACGCAACCCGACCACTTCGAGGATCTCGACTTGCTCGCCCACGTCGACGGGAGTCTCCACCGACTCCGCCGTCCACAAGGCCCCGTCCACGAAGACCGTGCCCTCGGGCTGCAGGGGCTGTCGCACCTCCGCAAGGCGGCCGATCATGCCCTGGGCGCCGGTGACGACCCTTCGCCGCTGGCCCTTCACGATGGCGCCCAGCGCGAAGACGAAGAAGCCGATCAGCGAGACGGCGACGGCCGCGATCAGGGGGCGGGAGATGTGAAGCTGTGGGTCGTCCACCAGGATGAGCGAGCCGACGGTGAAGGCCGCGATGCCCCCCGCGGTGAGCAGGCCGTGCGTCGGCGAGAACAGCTCGCCGATCAGGAAGCCGATCCCGATGGCGATGAGGGCGAGCCCGGCGAAGTTGACCGGGAGCACCGACAGGGAGTAGAGCGCCAGGATGAGACAGATGGCCCCGAGGATTCCCGCGCCCCCGAACCCCGGCGTCTTCAGCTCGATGATCAGACCGTAGATGCCCAGCATCATCAGGATGTACGCGATGTTCGGGTTCGCGAGCCGGCACAGCAGCGCCTCGCGCCAGTTCATCGGCAGGAACTCAACCGCCGCCGACGCCGTGCGCAGCACGCGCTCGCCCGAGCTCACGCGCACCTTGCGGCCGTCGGCCTGTGCCAGCAGGTCGCTCATATCGGCGGCCGTGAAGTCCACGGCGCCCAGCTTGACCGCCTCCTCCGCGGTGGCCGACACGCTCTGTGTGATGGCCCGCTGCGCCCACTCACCGTTGCGTCCGTTCCTCGCGGTGAGGTTGCGCATGAGGGCCAGCGCGTCGTTGGTGGCCTTCTCCGTGAGGGTCTTGAGTTGCTCGCCATCGGGCCCTTGCTCGCCCGGGGCCCCGCCGGACAGAATGGGGTGAGCGGCCCCGATGTTGGTCTGGGGGGCCATGGCAGCGACGTGCGCCCCAAGGGTGATGAACGTCCCGGCCGAGCCGGCCCGTCCGCCCGGGGGCCAGACATACACCGCGATGGGCACGTCGGCGGCGAGGAAGCTGCGGGCGATGTCGCGGGTGCTCTCGAGCTGCCCGCCCGGCGTGTCGAGGCGGACCACAACCAGCTCCGCCTTCCGCGCCTGCCCCTCGCGGAGGCCGCGCCGGAGGTACTCCACCACCACCGGATTCACATCGCCATCGATCGTGAGGACAAGCACCGGGCCGGGCGCAGGCGCGGATCGCTGAGCCGCCAGGAACGCCGGGCCCAGGACCAGCAAGGCGCCCATCGCCAGAGGCCTGCCGAACCGCGTACCACCCCACTCGCTCATCGTGGAAACCTCACGCTCCGTAGACCTGGAGGACGGCCGGATCGATCGGCTCCAGGTCGAACGCCCACTCACCCAGGTGGCCGCGACGTACCGCGATCAGCCGCCCCGCCACATCCCGATAGTGCCAGAACTCCGCCCGGTCAAAGCGCGTTGCGCCCGTGTCGTAAGCCATCGACGCGTCCGCCCGGCCGCTGGTCCTCAAGTCGAACAACGCCCCCTCCACGCGTACCATCTGGTCCCCGGGGCGGCCCTCCACGAAGCACGGCCGTCCGAGGTACAGCTGCGACCCGATCAACGCCACCACCAGCCGGCTGTCGGAGTCGCCGGAGTTGAGCATCCACTCCGTCCACGACAGCCGCGGGCTGGTGTAAGCGGTCCGGCTCTCGACCACGTAGTCTTCCAGGCTGCAGCTGACCACGTCGCCGGGCTTGAGTGAGAAGGGCTCAGTCATCATGCTCCCGCGCGGCGCCGCCGTCAGGGCACCAGGTCCAGCGCGACCTGCTCGCGGCTCTTCACCATGTGGTCCAGCTCGTCCAACGCAGCGTTGACCTTGTCCAGGCCGCCCGGCATGTCATCCTCGGGCAGGGCCACCAGCTCCGTCACGGCGGCGTCCAGGTCCGCGATGAACTGCTTCAGCGAGACGTCGTACTCGTAGAGCCGATCCAGTTCCTCCTCCCGGACCTTCACCGCCGAGAACCAGCCGGCGTAGCCCGCGTCGGCGTAGCGGACCAGATCGGTCAGCGTCTCGATCCGCTTCCCCACGCTGTCAATGGCGCCCAGGTGCTTCAGCCGCGCCTTCTTCGCCAGGTCCCCGGTCGCGCGGCGCACCTTGCCGTGGGTGTCGGCCAGCAGCCCCACCAAGTGCTCGCGAACCAGCCGATCCGCCTCGCGCCGCATCCCCTGTTCCCGGTAGCCCTTGAAGCCCGGGATCCAGTCCAGCAGGCGCTGGAAGGAGCTCTCATCGCCCTTGATCCGATCTCGCAGGTCACTCATCGGTCTCTTCCCCCGTTGGCGCGCTGCGCCGTCGCTCGCCTCGCTGCAACGCTGTTGCCAGGCGAGCGTACTTCACCATTCGCCCGGGCGCGCGGCTTGTCCTGCCCGCCGGGAGCAACGGCGTCGGCGCGGAAGGCCCGACCGACGAGGGGCCAACGGCGAACGGCGACGGCGCGGGCATGGGGCGGCGGCGGGCCGGAGTCCCAAGTTGCCGGCAAGGACGCCCTGCCCCCCGGCCCCCTTCCTTCGGACTAGTGGCGTGTCAGCCGTGATTCGCGCAGTCGCCGTTTGTCGTCGTGGGTCGGCTCACCCGAGCCGACGTCGTCCGGCATTGGTCTGAAGGCTCTGTCGGCTCTGGTGAGCCGACCCACGACGACCCAAGGCTTCACGGCTGACAGGGCTCTAGTGCGCCGTCAC
>VGFB01000518.1 GCA_016869015.1 Armatimonadota bacterium | reverse complement strand
CGGAAGTCGTATGTGGCGACGCGCCGGTTCGGGACTCCTGAAACGTTAGACGAGCAGCGCATGCGTCGAAGGGAATGACACCGAGAGCCTGTGCTTGAGAATGGGAGTGACCAGGAAGCAGGAGAGACTCCGCCTGGACAAAGGCGCCCCCTCCCCTCCCCTCGCAAAGGCTCCTCAAGGCCCTCGGCACGACCAAGGGCGGCGCACCGCTCGTGACGATGACAGAGGACTTGGGCACTCGCTCCGCCGGATCATCCTTCGAAAAAGGAGCCGGCGCGCCGCAGGGTTCGAAGAAAGAGGGTCAGGGTCGGGGGAGTACCTCGACGATGATCGCGTCGTCACCTCCCTCGGCCAGGAACGGGGCGGGAGGAAGTCGGAGGCAACGGCTCTCGGTTGCGGGAACCGGGCGAGGTGCTTACGAACGAGGGGGCGGGGGGGCGGGGGGGTGGGCGGCATGCGCCGCCGTCTAACAACCGGAGTCCCGCCTGCGCGGCCTTCGCCGCTCCGGAGCAACCGGCGCGAGCGGTTGTGAGGCGGAGAAGCAGGATTTCACATATGATGCGGTGCTGAACCGGAAGACGTTGCGGCGACGCGCCGGTTCGGGACTCCTGAAACGTTACGCGAGATGCCGCAGGAGTGAATAGGAGAGAAACGCCCATGGCCAGAGGAGTCGCTGCGGGGTTGGGAGTGCTCATCGTCTTGGGGTGCGCGGAGGAGCAGCCGGCACCTGCGACCGTGGTAAATAGGCCAGCTCCAGAAGTAGCCCAGGCACCGCCTCCACACCCGGATGAGATCGCCCCCGCGATGCCCGTCCGAACCCTGTCCGACTTCATGGTGTCACGCTTCTGCGAGGCGTACGTCTGTCGCGTCGAGCAGCAGTGGGACCTTCGCTCGGGTGGGGAGAACGTCTACATCAAGATCGAATACGAGCCGAACGTGGCGGTTGAGCTCCAGGTAAAGGACTCCGCTGTGGTCAGTGCAGGCTTCAGCCTCTTCAACAGGCGTAATCAGGCGAACGAGCTTCGTCTGCACGACACCGATGTACCGCTGGCGAGAGCGCTCGCACGGACGCTAATAGGGCAGCCGTGTAGCGAGGCCACGGCCTCCCTTGAACGCCGCATGGGCGTGCCAGTTCACCAGATACGGGATGCAAGCGCTACGTCGTGCGGCGGCTGGAGCATCCGGGCAGGTCTGGTAGTAGACCCTGTCGTGAACTTCTCACGTCGATGACAGCGCTGACCCTTCCCGTCAGATCCTGGAGTTCGGGCACAAGAGGAGAGTTCGTTCGCTATTGGGAACCGTTCTACTGGCGTTTCGAGACGCGGGAGGCGCTGTACACCGAGCACATCGGCAAGCCCTATACGCCCAGTGACGTACGGGCCCTGTTCCGGTGGAAGAACGGCATGCCGCTCGCAACGAAGAAGGCCGCGTCGGTCGAACGGCATTTCGTGCACCGACTCGACGAGTTGCACTCCCTGTCCGAGAGCACGCCTGCCACCGAGTTCCTTGAGCGATGGCCGCACGGAGGTGCGGTGTGGCGTGTGTTCTGGCTGCATCTCTGGCAACCTCGACTGTACCCCATTCTCGATCAGCACGTCTATCGAGCCTTGAGCTGCATAGGTGGTTGGGCCAGCAAGGAGATACCTACCTCGGACACGGCTAAGCTGACCGACTACTTTGCGCTGTATTTGCCCCAGTGGAAGGCGAGCGGCTTCAAGGACCGAGAGGACGACAGGGCGCTGTGGGCGTTTGGGAAATACCTTCGGAGCAAATGGAACGAATCGGTTGGGCACCTCGCGTAACAAATGGTTGCCGCCTGCGCTCGCTTCGCTCGCTCCGGAGACACCCGGCAGCAGCGGTGCAGGTAAGTAGCAGTCGCGATATGACCTACAGCGCCGGACCGTCGTGCGGAGTGATCATGTGCCGGGCGCGGCAACCTTGAACGTTAGACGAGCAGCGCATGCGTCGAAGGGAATGACACCGAGAGCCTGTGCTTGAGAATGGGAGTGACCAGGAAGCAGGAGGGACTCCGCCCGGACAAAGGCGCCCCCCTCCCCTCCCCCCGGAGCGGCTCCTCAAGGCCCTCGGCACGACCAAGGGCGGCGCACCGCTGGTGCCGATGAGAGAGGGACCGGGCACTCGCTCCGCCCGGATCATCCTTCGAAACAGAGGACGGCGCGCCGCAGGGTTCGAAGGAAGAGGGTCAAGGTCGGGGGTACCTCGACAATGATCGCGTCGTCACCTCCTTCGGCCAGGAATGGGGCGGGAGGAAGTCGGAGGCAACGGCTTTCGGTTGCGGGAACCGGATGAGGTGCTTACGAACGAAGTGGCGCGGGGGCGGGAGTGTGGGCGGCATGCGCCGCCGTCTAACAACCGGAGTCCCGCCTGCGCGGCCTTCGGCCGCTCCGGAGAAACCGGCGCGAGCGGTTGTGAAGCGGAGGAGCGGGATTTCAGATATGATGCGGTGCTGAACCGGAAGTCGTATGTGGCGACGCGCCGGTTCGGGACTCCTGAAACGTTAGGCGCCACCGCGCCAACCACGGTGACAGGAGGTATCAATGAGTCTTGAGGACGTGCACCTCTTCTGGAGTCAAGGCAATCGCCGGCACG
Source organism: Armatimonadota bacterium (assembly GCA_016869015.1). Lineage (GTDB taxonomy): Bacteria > Armatimonadota > Zipacnadia > Zipacnadales > VGFC01 > VGFC01. The sequence continues at coordinate 1,717 of VGFB01000518.1, read as the reverse complement.
ACTCTTTCAGCTACGGTGAACTGATGGCTGATCGCCATGGAACGGCTGCGGCTGACGGCCTGCAGTACGTGGAGTATTTCGAGAAGAGGGACATCACACTGGCAGCGGTCCGCGGTGAAGAGTGGCGGCAGTTCTTCCTCCGCGAGCCCGGATGGCTGGAGGCTACAGATGAGAACTGGCCATTCGGAAAGGGCGAGTCTCACCAGACGACATCCGACTCATAGATCGCGGGGACGGTAGCGGCGTGAATCGACGAATGAGGGCAGGCAAGAGCAGCGAGTACATCGTGGCTGCGGAACTCCTTCGACTCGGCCTCGACGTGTACCTGCCCTGTGTCGATGATCAGGCGATCGACATGCTCATCCGTATAGCTCACCCGGAGCGACCGCCGCGGCACTACGAGCTACAGGTGAAGAGCGTTCGAGGCTACAACCGGATTGTAGGGCTGTCTGACCTTACGTCAGCGTCCGAACACTCCGTGCTGGTGCTTCACTACCGACACGACCGGCGGCCCGATGAGTTCTTCTGGCTCAGACGCGATGAGGCCAGAGCTCTGCGCATCCCGGAGAGCTGGGGCGACTTGCGTTTCAACAAGGACGAGCGGGAGAAGTACGCAGACCGGACGCTAGAGGCACTCGCGGAAGCGCTTCGCGCAGGCGCGTAGCCTTCTTGCGACGCTGAGGAGACGCCTTGGGTGTGCGGCGAGCGCCTAACATGCGGTTGCCGCCTACGCGGCCTCGCGGCCGCTCCGGAGAAACCGGCGCCAGACGTTGTGCTATGGACGAGCAGGACTTCAGGTATGACACGGTGCTGAACCGAGGCGCGTTCAGGTGGGCGCCGGTTCGGCAACCTTGAACGTTCTGCGCCAGCCGAAGATGAGGCGGGCCAGTACTACGGAAATTGGGGGGTAGCGCTGACTGGTCGGATGCGCTGATGAGTTCGGCGACGACCACGCAGCCGAGCCTATCAACAGGAGAACGAACCTGAGGTCCGGCGCCGTGAACCTGGCGAACGGAGCAGAAGTCATCGAACGGACGTGACCCGTCGAACCGGCGGCGCCGGTTCAAGGTGCTGGGTGAGGATCAACGCTGTATGAAGGTCAGGGAACGTGGGGGCGTGACTGGCGGCCTGCCGGCCGCCTTGAGTGGGGCGTCCCTGCGGGCCGCTCGGCTGACTTGCTACGCACACGAGTAGGGGCCGAAGACCTCGGCCAGCGCAGAACATAGCGGTTGCCGCTTACGCGGCCTTCGGCCGCTCCGGAGACACCCGGCACAAGCAGTTGGGCGCAGTCCGGCAGAGGAGGTACCAGATACAGAGGTGGCCGCCAGGCGAGTTGGTGAGTGCCGGGCGCGGCAACCTTGAACGTTATTTGAAATCGCTTCAGTGGGGCGAACAGGAGAGGACGCCGCCTTGAGGAAAGGGGGCGCTCAGTAGTGGTAGCGCCCCATCAGGAAATCGATGCGGTCGTCACGGACCAAGTAGACGAGGCGGTGCTCTTGAGTGATCCGTCGCGACCAGATGTTGGATCCGAGATGCTTGATGGGTTCGGGCTTTCCGATGCCTGTGAACGGGTCGCGCATGACGGCTTCGACAAGTTTGAGGAGTCGGAGCGCAGTCTGGCGATCTGTTTGAACCCAGAACTGGAGGTCCTCCCTGAACTCGTCCTGGAAGACGGAAACGCGAGAGGGCGGAGCGGAGCGCTCAGGCCTGCGCTTCT
>VGFB01000517.1 GCA_016869015.1 Armatimonadota bacterium | reverse complement strand
CGCCGGGACGCTAGCCTCGTGGGTGCAGACCGGAGCCTGGGAGGTCCTCAGCCATGCCGTTGAGCTACAATCTCGACGACCTGCTGCGCCAGATGCCCGTCCTCGACGCGTCGGACCTCCACCTGCGCGTGGGCGAGCCGCCGGTCTTCCGGGTCCACGGCCACCTCCAGCGATTGGACCAGTACCCGGTCCTGGAGCCCGGTGACCCCGAGGAGATCATGTTCGCCGTCATGGACGAGCGCCGTCGGGCCGCGTACGACCAGATGTGGGAGATGGACATGGCCTACGAGCTGGAGGGGGTGGCGCGCTTCCGCGTCAACTGCTTCCGGCAGAAGGGCTCCTTGGGCGCCGTGCTTCGGCGCATCCCCATCGACATCCAGACGATTGAGGCTCTGGGCCTGCCCGAGATCCTCAAGCGGGTCGCCCTCCTGCCGCGCGGACTGTGCCTCGTGACGGGCCCCACCGGCTCCGGCAAGTCCACGACCCTCGCGGCGATGGTCGATGAGATCAACTGCAGCTTGCGCAAGCACATCGTCACGATCGAAGACCCGATCGAGTTCGTGCATCAGGACAAGAAGTGCGTCGTGAACCAGCGCGAGATCGGTCAGGACACCCACAGTTTCCCCTCGGCGCTCAAGCGCGTCGTGCGTCAGGCGCCCGACGTCATCCTCGTGGGCGAGATGCGCGACCTGGAGACGATCTCCCTGGCGATCACCGCGGCGGAGACGGGCCACTTGGTCTTCGCCACGCTCCACACCACCGACGCGATGCAGACGGTCGACCGCGCCATCGACGTCTTCCCCCCGCAGCAGCAGTCGCAGATCCGCACGCAGCTCGCCGTCACGCTGCAGGCCGTCGTCTGCCAGGCCCTCCTACCCCTCAAGGGGGGCGGCGGACGGGTGCCGGCCTTCGAGGTGATGCTCGGCACCCACGGCATCCGCGCGGCGATCCGCGAGGGCAAGACCCACATGCTCTACAACATGATCCAGGCCGGGGCCGATGAGGGGATGGTGGTCCTGGACCAGTACCTCGTCGGGCTGGTGCAGCAGGAGTTGGTCACCTTCGAGGAGGCCCTGGCGAAGTCGTCCTACCCGAAGGAGTTCTACATGCGCTGCGGCGTGCAGCCGCCGGACGACGCGACCCTCGCGTAGCCTGGCGGCCGCAGCCCCGGAACCGAGGGGACGCCCCCGGTCGGCGCCCTGTACGGAGGCGAGTCCATGGACCTGACGCTCGAGAACCTTCTGCGCTTCACCGTGAAGCAGGACGCCTCGGACCTCTTCCTCAAGGCCCACTGCCCGCCGCTGCTCCGGCGCTATGGCGACATGGTCCCGATGAAGATGGACCCGCTGACCCCCGACCAGGCGCGGGCGCTGGCCTACGAGAACCTCTCCGACGATGACATCCACCGCTTCGAGGAGGAGTGGGAGCTCGACTACGCCCACCAGGTCCCCGATCTGGCCCGATTCCGCTGCAACGTCTGCCGGCAGAAGGGGAATGTCAGCAGCTTCTACCGCGTCATCCCCTACAGCATCAAGCGGATGGACGACCTCGGTCTGCCCGACATCGCCCAGCGCGCCGCCGACCGCCCGCGCGGAATGGTGTTGGTGACCGGCCCGACCGGCTGCGGGAAGTCCACCTCGCTGGCCGCCATGCTGCGGTACATCAACGAGACGCGCCCCGAGCACATCATGACCGTGGAGGACCCGATCGAGTTCATCCACGACGACGTGCGCTGCGTGGTGAACCAGCGGGAGGTCGGCAGCGATACGCTCAGCTTCCAGAACGCGCTCAAGTTCGTCCTGCGCCAGGACCCGGACGTGATCCTCATCGGTGAGATGCGCGACCTGGAGACGATCCACCTCGCCATCACCGCGGCGGAGACCGGCCACCTGGTCTTCGCCACGCTGCACACCACGGACGCCGTGCAGACCGTCGACCGCATCATCGACGTGTTCCCCACTCATCAGCAGCAGCAAGTGCGGATGCAGTTGTCGGTGAACCTGGTGGCGGTGCTCTCGCAGGTCCTGGTCAAGCGCGCCGACGGCAGAGGCCGGGTGCCGGCCTTCGAGACGATGGAGGCCGTTCCCGCCATCCGCAACCTCATCCGCGAGGCGAAGACCCACCAGATCGCCTCCATCATCCAGACCGGCTCCAAACGCGGCATGTGGACGCTGAACCAACACCTTGCCGACCTCGTCATTCGAGGGATGGCCGACCCCGAGGACGCCCGCTCCAAGGCCGGCAGCCCCGTGGAGTTTGACGAGTTCGTCGCCGCCGGCAAGCCGCTGATCCGCGACCAGGCCTCGGTGCGCGCCGGCGCCAAGGTCCACTCGCACGAGGACCACTCGGATACGCAAGCCCCCCTTCAGCGTTAGCCTGAAGGGATGAGGTGACTAACGTGCCCAAAGCAAGCAAGGGCGGACCGACCCCGCCGGGGCCGAAGCGCGAGGGAGACCGGGACTGGTACGCGGTCGTCGCCGCCCACTCCGGCCTGGTGGCCAAACTGAGCGCCGTGGTCTTCGTGCTGGCGCTGGGGTACATCGTGTACGCCGTCTACGGCGGACACCTCAGCGGCGACGTGGACCCGCGCATCGTGCGCAACATCGAGTGGATGGGCAAGGCCCTCGCGGCCGCGGCCGTGGTCGGCGCCATCGCGCTCGCCCTCGCGACCCTCGACGAGGTCGCCTACAGCATCGCCGCCGCCGTCCTGGGGATCGGCCTGGTGCTTGGGACCCCCATGCTGGTCATCAGCAAGCTCCAGCAGCCCGACAGCCCGGTGGCCGATGTGATCAAGACCTGGACGAGCAACGCGGGCTTCGCCATCTGCGGCGTCGTCGCGCTGCGCGTGATCCACTACATCGTCGAGACGATTCGCTACGGGCCGAAGGCCAGGAAGAAGGCCCAGCAGGAAGAGGACGACGGCTTCGGGCCCAAGAAGGTCAAGCGCGTCCAGGGCGTGTGGTCGGCCTGCTGGCAGTTGCCCTACTGCCACGACACCATCCGCGAGGTCTGCCCGGCCTACAAGGAGCGCAAGAACTGCTGGAAGTTCGGGCGCGGCTGCAACTGCGACCCGACGCTCGTCGAGACCATGATCCGCTCCGGCGCCGCGCGCGTCGGGAAGGGCCAGGACAAGGTCTCCGCCCAGAAGCAGGTCACTGCGGACGCCTACATGCGCGAGGCCCTGGGGGGCGCCAAGAAGCCTGCCGGATCGGGCGGCTCGGACCGCACCATCGAGTGCAAGAAGTGCCCTATCTACGGGGAGCACCAGCGGCAGAAGTTCAACATCGTCAACCCGATTGCGATCATCCTGACGATCGCGCTGCTGGTGGTGGCCTACCCGCTCCTCAACGGCGCCTACCAGCTCACCATCCAGGCTCTGGCGAAGTTCGCCTCCGAGATGACCCTGACCCAGGAGACGTCCGTGGGCCGCTGGATCGGCTACCTGGACACCACCACCGTGCGGGTCTTCTTCTACGGCATCCTGAGCCTCTTCCTGGTCTCCTACGTCCTGAAGATCGTCGAGTGGCTGGTGTTCGTCAGGAAGCTCTAGTGCCCTGTCAGCCGTGAAGCCTTGGGTCGTTCTCGCGTCCAGGAGGACAGGCATTCCTGCCTGTCCTCGCCCGGAACCCGAGGTCTGTGCGGACAGGCAGGAATGCCTGTCCTCCCGGGAACCCAACGAATGACGCTTGGCAGAGCACTAGGGTCTGTCAGCCGTGAAGCCTTCGGTCGTCGTGGGTCGGCTCACCAGAGCCGACAGAGCCTTCAGGTCGATGCCGGACGACGTCGGCTCTGGTGAGCCGCCGTACGGACTCCGTAGTCGGGAATCAATGATGCCCCGCCCTAAGGCGGGGCATCGTTCACTTCCTATCGGCGGGACGCCGGCGCCTCAGCCGGTCAGTGGCTGCAACCGCCCGGGCCGCCCTGGGCGATCATCTCCGAGGCCATGCAGCCTCCGCCGCCCCCGCCGCAACCGCCGCCACAGCCGCCCTCGACCGGAACGAGGTCATCCCGGGCCACCAGGCTGTCCACCACCGGCTCCAGCTGCTCGACCTGGCTCGTCTCGGGCGTGAACGCCGTGTGGTAGACGGGCCGACTCTTCAGCACCACGATGGCGGGCAGCGCCTTGACCCGATACCCCTGCGCCAGGGCGCCCTTCGCATCGGTCGCGGTCGAACCCAGCTTCTGGAGCTCCTCCGGAACGGGGCCCTTGGACTCCGCGTCGCGCACGGCCACGATGCGGACGGTCTTCGGGTTCTCCTTTGCGATCAGCGCCAGGTTCTTCTCCATCGCGGGGTCGCGCTTCGTGTTCGAGTACAGATAGAGCAGCGCCA